>CAMODR010000130.1 GCA_946611495.1 uncultured Methanobrevibacter sp.
GAAAGAAAAGCAACCAAGTTCAACTACGAAAACATGAAAACCACTGCTGTCAACCCTAATATTGATGGAAGAATTGGTGAATACTTCTACTTCCAATTAGTGGATGAAGATGGCAAAGCTCTTGCTAACAAATCTGTACAAATTGGTTTCAACGGAAAAGTCTATAATAAGACAACCAATGAAACTGGTTGGGCAAGACTACAAATCAACTTAGCTAGAGCATTCAGATACACTTTCGCAATCAACTTTGCAGGAGATGAAAATTACACATCTGCATTCAATGTAGCATTGATTAATGTAACCACTCAAGCTCCTAAGCTTACAACAAGCTCAAAGTCCTATGCGGCAAGTGCAAAATCTAAGACTTTAACAGCTACCTTCAAGACAAAAAGTGGTAACGCGGTAAGCGGAAGAAAGATAACCTTTACTGTAAACGGAAAATCTTACTCAGCAAAAACCAACACCAAAGGTGTTGCAACTGTGAAAGTAAGCCTATCCAAGAAAGGTACTTACAGTTTCACTGCTAAATTTGCAGGAGACGACACTTATTCCGCTGTAAGTAAAAGTGCAAAATTGACTATTAAATAGCCCGGCAAGCTTTTTGGCCTTCGGCCAAAAACCTTGACCAAAATTTTTATTCAACATTGTTTGAATAATCTATTTTGTACTTTTTGTTTTCAAAGCTTTTCAAAAGGTTAAAACACGAAATTAAAATTTTATTAAACAATTCAACTTAGGATCTTTGATTCTAAGTTGAAGGACTCTTTTTTTTATTTTTTTTACAAAATACTATCTGAACTATTTTTTCTGATTTGTTCTATTTTCTTTAATTTTTCACTATTTCTATAAATAAATCTCAGTATATGTAGATGAGGATATTAAAATTTTTTAGATTGAGTAGTAAAAATTGTTTAAAACAATAAAGATATGATAATTTTTATAGTTATTAATAAAACTATTATTTTAATCAGGTCTATAATTAATTAAATTGATATAAATTTTTTAGTGAAAAATAGTATCGGATTTTCGTACTTTTTGGTTGCTTTGTTTGAACTGTTCTATTAGTCATTAATGCTTTATCTTTTAAGGGTCTCTTTTTTCATTATTTTTAAGTAAATACTTTTCATGTGCTCTCAATAAAACTTTAAATATAACCGAAGTAATATAATAATTATGGTTACTTATATAAAACATCCTTTAATTAGGCCTGAGTCAGCGGAAGCTAGGATTTATCAACAGGTGTTGGCTGCAAATGTATTGAAAAACGGAAATACTATGATTGTAGCTCCAACTGCTTTAGGTAAAACCATCATTGCTATTCTAGTTGCTGCAGACAGGCTGCAAAAGTTAAAAGGTTCAAAAGTACTTATTTTGGCTCCAAGTAAGCCACTGGCCATACAGCATGAAGAAAACTTTAAACACTTCTTAACACTTCCATGCACATCAATCACTGGCGCTGTAAAAACAGATGATCGTGAAAAGCGTTGGAATGAGTCTCAAATCATCTGTGCAACTCCACAGACCATTGAGTCTGACCTTTTGAATGAGCGCTATACTCTTGATGATGTTTCATTGCTTGTATTTGACGAATGCCACCATGCTGTCGGATCATATTCTTATGTTTATCTTGCTAACCGCTATGTAAAGGAATCTAAAAACCATCTCATTTTAGGTTTGACAGCATCTCCAGGTCATGACAAGTCTAAGATTAAGGAAGTTTGCGAAAACCTTTTTATACAGGACATTACCATTAAGACTGAAGATGACCCTGATGTAAAGCCTTACTTCAATCCAATTAAAATCGATTGGGTAAAGGTTCAAATGGGGGAAGAGCTTGAAAAGATTAGAGACCTTGTAAACAAGGCATTAAAGGTTCGTCTTAAGGGCCTTAAGTCACTCGGTGTCCTTAATACAGTGGCTGTAACAAAGAGAGATGTTCTTAAGGCAAGGTCAAGGGTTCAAAGAAAGATAGCCCAGTCTGTAAATCCTCCAAAGGAATGTTTCCAGGCAATATCCATATTGTCTGCCGTAATCAATCTTCAGCATGCTCTTGAACTTCTTGAGACTCAAGGGGTTGAGCCATTTAACGATTACATTAAAAGATTAAGGAAGAAAACCACTAAGGCTGCTAAAAACATTCTTCTTGATCCTAACTTTTCCAAGGCAATCTATTTTGCTAAGGAGGCAGAGGAAAAGGGTCTTGAGCATCCAAAGATGAAAAAGCTTATTGAGCTTCTTAAGCTTGAGCTTGGATTGGATGACAATCAGACAAGGCTTTCCTCCATGAGAAACGCTGAAGATGAGGGAAGTGAAAACAGTCCTAAAATCATTGTTTTCACACAATTTAGAGACACCTTGGACATGATTCATGAAAGGTGCCAAAGGGAAGGAATCAAGAGTGTAAGATTCTTTGGACAAGGCACAAGTGATGGAAAGAAAGGCCTTACTCAAAAGGAGCAAAAGCAGATCATCAAGTCATTCAAGACAGGAAATTATGATGTTCTCATCTCTACAAGTGTTGCTGAAGAGGGAATTGACATACCTGCTGTGGATTTGGTCATAATGTATGAGCCTGTTCCTTCTGAAGTTCGTATGATTCAAAGAAGAGGAAGAACAGGTCGTAAATCCTCTGGAAGAATGAAGGTTCTAATCACTGAAAAGACAAGGGATGAAGGATATTACTGGACCAGCATGAGAAGAGAGTCTAAGATGAAGACTCAGCTTGCAACTCAAGAGGCTATTGATGAGCTTAAGCTTAATGCTGTAGAAAAGATTGAGACAGAAAAGTCTGCAAAGGTTGTAGGCAAGAGGGAACCGGTGGTTGTGGAAGAGCCTGTCAGTGATGATGCCAGTGACGACTTTGCAGAGGAATCTAAAAATGAGGACATTGAAGAGATAAGCCTTGAAGCGGAAAATGAGCAAAAGCTGATGGAGTTAGAGGCTGAAGAGGAAAGAAGGAAAAAATCTTTGGAAGACTCTATCATTGAAGAATTGGCTAAATCCTCTGAAAATAAGGAGTTGGTAGTTTATGTTGACTCAAGGGAAGGCAATTCAAGGGTAATTCGAGCCTTAGATACTATTGGAGTTAATGTAAAGGTCAACACTATGGCTGTAGCAGACTATCAGGTAAGTGATGAGGTGGCTATAGAGAGAAAGACTGCAAGTGATTTTGTAGATTCCATTGTGGATAAGAGGCTCTTTAAGCAGGCAAAGTCTATGATGGAAGAGTTTAAAAAGCCTATTCTCATTCTTGAAGGTGATGACTTCTATTCTGGATTCATCAATCCTAATGCAATAAGGGGATCAATGGCTTCAATCGCTATAGACTATGGAATAAGCATCATTCCAACAAGGACTCCTGAAGACACTGCTGCAATGATTAAGAGAATTGCAATCAGAGAGCAGCAAGGTGAAAAGAGAAGCATTCAAATCAGGACTGAGAGAAAGCCTCAAAACCTTTGGGAACAGCAATTGTTTATTATTGAGTCATTGCCTAACATTGGGCCAGTCAATGCAAAGAATCTTCTTGAGCACTTCGGTTCTGTAAAGGCAGTCATGGAAGCTGATGAAAAGCACTTAATGGAAGTCGATGGAATCGGTAAAAAGACTGCTAAAAACATAAGAGAAGTTATTGATACTAAGTATTTGTACTTTAAAAAGGATGATAAGAATGAAAAATTGATTTAATTTATTCTTTTTTGTTTTTATCTCAATTTATCTTTTTTTCTTAATTTTTATACTTTTTTTAACTATTTTTTCTATTTTTGTTATCTTTTTTCATTTTCTTAATTTTTATACTTTTTTTAACTATTTTTTCTATTTTTGTTATCTTTTTTTATTTTCTTATTTTTATGCCTTTTTTTATTCTATTTTCTTTTATCTTTTTTATTTTAATTCTCAATTTTTGATACATTTATTTTAATAAATTATTAAATAATATAAAAACTAAAAATAGTTCTAGAATTAATTTAATTGAAATCTTATTTTATTAAGAGAATTTTTATCTTATTTATTTAAGAGAAGTTTATTCTTTAAGGTCGTGATTATTTTGAAAATACTAATGGATGAAAGAGGTAAGAAATACCTTCTTAAGGAAGATAGAGAATTCCAAACTGATTTAGGAATTATTAAAAAGGAACAAATGGAAAGGGCAACAATTGGAGATACAATAATCACTCATTTAGATAAGGAATTTAAAGTCATCAAGCCTACAGTCAACGATTTCATTGACCTTATGGAAAGGAGATGTTCAATTCTCATTCAAAAGGATATAGGAACAGTCCTTGCAAGAACTGGTTTAGGTGCTGGAGATAGGGTAATAGATGCAGGAACTGGTGCAGGAGCTATTGCCTTAAACTTTGGAAATGTTGTAGGTGAAAAAGGTCAAGTATACACCTATGAGATAAGGGAAGACTTTGCAGAAGTCGCTAAAAAGAATATTGATAACTTTGGCATAAAGAATATTGAAGTTAAAAACCAAAACATCAAGGATGGAATCGATGAGGAAGAGATTGATTTGGTCTTCTTAGACCTTCCAAAGCCATTTGAAATATTTGAGGATGTTAAAAAGGCACTTAGGTTAGGCGGATGGCTGGCTGTTTATGCCCCTTATATTGATCAGGCTGAAACCGCTTATAGAATTGCTAAAAAACTTGGATTTAGAGACCTTACAATTCTTGAAACTCTTGAGAGGGAAATGGAAGTAAGGCCTCAAGGAACTAGGCCAAAGACCAGAATGGTTGGTCATAGTGGGTATTTGGTGTTTGGTAGGAATTTATAGCCAAGCTTTTTGAGGCTTCGCCTCAAAAACCTTGACCAAAATTTTTTTTACTGTATGTTTTAAATTGCTCTTTTTT
>CAMODR010000131.1 GCA_946611495.1 uncultured Methanobrevibacter sp.
TTGGAAAACTGGCTTTTACAATTACAGTAACACCTTGGACCAAATTATACAACAGACAGTTTGTAGTAGACAGCGGAGCGAGATTCCCTGAAGGACTTATTTTTGAAGACAATGTCTTCTTCTGGGAAGTATTCTTCAGTGCCGAGAGAATCTATTTCCTGAAGGAACACCTGTTTGCTAGAAGATGGCATAGCGCATCATCCACACGTGCAGGAGACACACGCTTTTTGGATTCAATTGCCGTCAATGACCTGGTGATTGACGTATTTAGAAGATTTGATTTATTGAATGATGAATATTG
Source organism: uncultured Methanobrevibacter sp. (assembly GCA_946611495.1). GTDB lineage: Archaea > Methanobacteriota > Methanobacteria > Methanobacteriales > Methanobacteriaceae > Methanobrevibacter. The sequence goes on from CAMODR010000131.1 coordinate 302, forward strand.
TCCTGAATTATACAATAAGAAGATTCGAACAGTGAATATGAGATTCAATCGAATCAGAGAGGAATACAAGGATTTGTATTTTGAAAAAATGAAGGAGAACTTTACTGACTGGGTGGCGGATGAGGAGTTCTATGAATACCTTCAAACCATCTTAAGCAAAAGAAACAGGATAATTCTGGATGCTGTATTGAATGAAAAGACAACACGAGACTTCCAATTAGTAAGGGACAATGGTCTTTCATTATTAAAAATTGAAAAATTAGAAAAGGAAAATAAGAAACTGAAAAAATCATATAAAAAACTTCTGAATTCCAAAAGCTGGAAAATCACCAGTCCTTTAAGAAAAATGAAGAGGAAACTATAAGTTCTTGTCAAAAAGAATAATGAAGAAATAATAATATTTTTTTCACTTAAAAATAATTATCTACTAATGATAATAGTAAACCTATGATTTTGCAGATTACAAATTAAATATTAATAGAATTGAATTGCTCAGGGATAAAATGAATAATATAAAAATATCCGTTATAATACCTGTATATAATACTGAAGAATATCTGGAAGAAACATTGGAATCCATACTAAATCAGACAATGATAGATGACATTGAAGTATTGATGCTTGATGACGGCTCCGATGACTACTCCCAATATATTATTGAAAAGTATGCCCGAGAATATGATAACTTTCATGCCTTCTTTAATGAAAACATGGGTTCTGGAGTCGAGCGAAACATTGGAATAAAACAAGCTCGCGGCGAATATATTCATTTAATGGATTCAGATGACTTGCTGCAGCCAAGATCATATGAAATATTATATGATTTTGCAAAATCAGACGATTACGATTTTGTCCTCGGATGCGCAATGAAAATCAATAAAAGGTCATTCTATAAGGAAGACCTGCAGTCATTTACATTCAAAGGAGTGGAGAATGAAATCACCTCCACAAACATAAAGGAAAGACCGCTTCTTGTCTATGACACAGGAGTATGGAACAAGATTATAAAAAGGGAGTACCTTATAAAAAACGACATCTTTTTCCCTGATGAGAAAATAATGACCCAGGATTTGATATTTAACTTGAAGCTGCATTGTTTAACCGACAAAGTCGGAATGATAAAGGAATTTGTTTATTTCTGGAGGGAAAGAGACGATTCAAGCAGTGTAACCCAGCAAAAAAGCACAATTGTGAATTTCAGAAATAGAATGAGAATACTTAACATGCAGGAAAACCTCATGAATAAATGCGATGTTGATGACAATATCAGAGAAGCTGAATACTTGAAATGGCTGAATCATGATTTGAGATTTTATGTAAGAAGAATTGCTGTTTATCCCGAAGAGTATCGAAAAGAGATTGTCGACAAGGTCAACTGCATACTGTCCCTGATTCCGGATAATTTAAAAGACAACATAATCTCATATAGAAGAATCATTTATAAAATGGTTGAAAACAGGGATATGGAATCCCTGCTTAAAATTGAAAATCTTGAAAGTGATTTGCCTTATCATCCGGAATTAGCAAAAGACTTGAAAGAAGAATATCAAGATTTGATTGACTTTAGAAAAGATGCTGTAAATGAAGATTTGATAACCCGCTTCATTTCTTCCGAAATTGAAGGCGACAATCTGGCCATATTTGTCAGAGAGCATCCCAAATATATAAAAAATGAAAATCCTGATTTTATTGAATTCAAACTTGTGGAATCCAAAAATTCATTTTCAATAGAGGACTGCCTGAGGAATCTTGAAACGGAAGAAGGCATCTCTATAAAATATGAAATAAAAGAAGATGATGTCTACAAGCTAATCATCCCATATGATGATTTGAAAGACCTGAAAGGAAGATACTTTATTCGCACCCGCTATGTAAATGGAGACATTAAGAAAGAAGCATTGATTGAAACCAGAAAAGGCAAAAACATCCTGAATTTGAAAAATAAGGAATTAATTACTACACAAACCACATATAAGCTACTTTGCTTGGTTTTAAATGACAAAAGAAAGGAAGAAATAAAAATCTCTGAAATAAACATAATCAACAGCAGCGGCAACGTGAGAGAATTCTTTAAAGACACAGACAATGCAGACGCAATAAATGCTGAAAAGCTTGAAAATCCTTTAATCGAAAGCACTTTGGATACCGACAAGACATTCAATATCATATTTGAATCCAAGATGAAAATCGAATCATTGATACTGGAGCAAAGGATTAACTTCAAGCAGAGAAAAATAAATGTGAACTGCCTGAACGATGGTCCTAAGTACAAATATGAAATAAACATTCCATTTGAATGGCTGCTGAGATATCCAATACAGAAGTGGGAATTGAAAAACGAGGATAATATCAACATCACAATTTCAAATTCCACAATATATATGAATAATACAGTCAAAATAAATTTCAAGAATTATAAAAACAAATTGCATATAAATGCGGAGTATTACAGCAAAAATAATGAGCTCAAAAAGCTGACTTTGGAAAATGAAAAGCTTAAAGATACTGTTGAAGCATATAAATCTAGAAAAGTAATAAAAATCGCAGATAAGTTAAGAAATAGAATTAGATAGTCATTAAGAGCAGGATTAATTCTTTCAATAGTGACTGGCGAAAGATTGAATTTATTTATAATAACGATTTTATAAAATAAAGTTTTAAGTCATAAACTAAACAAGAAAGAACCATTTTTTTTTAATTAATGAGAAAATTAAAGAAAGAAGCTATAATATAGCTTCTTCCATTCTTTTTATATAATATGAATAGAGCTCGTCTATATTCTCAACATCTCTAAGAGTGTCTATTCTTTTGTGAGTTGCAATCTTTTTAGGAATGGTCATGTAATCCCCATAAATAGACTTAAGGTAATAATCGGCATCATTAGGAGAATAACAACTTAATCCACTGAAACTAATCTCTTTCAATGGAAGGAATCTGTCGGAATCCAGCACTATTAGTTCATTGATGTTTCTGTGATATCCAAAGCCACCCTCTACTCCAGGAATGATGTATTTCTGCCTGTCAAAAGATAAATTCAACTCTGAATAGTGCCTGCTTATCACATCATCCACATCCAGGCCCATGTATAAAGATCTTAAATCAGAACCGTTAGTCAGATAAGTTTTGAGATGTGAATAAGCACGATTGTATGAAACTCCTAAGCTGTCAATGTCATCATAATCAATTAAGAAATCAAATGGGAAGATATCGACTCTGCCCATCACTTTATAACGGCCATCTATTTTAGGCATGATGGATATTTGAATAAATCCTGTTACTTTTTTTCCATCCCCACTTATTCGCTTTTTAAATACTGGCCGTATGCAATCAGAGAGATTATGAGCTTCAAGCTCATCATACAAGACGCTTATAAATTTATGATAGTCCTCCCTCATCATGGCTATGTCCATGTCATCATCCCATGGAATGAAATCTCCATGTCGAACAGCGCCAAGCAGGGTTCCGCCATCTAACCACCATTTTATGTCATATTTTTCACAAATATTCTTGATGAAAAGCAGTATAAGTTTTGAAAGGTCTTGAAGGTCTTTCAATACACCTTTGGATTGCAATTCATAATCTAAAAAAATAGTGTTGAATAATGCATTGGCTGAATCCAAAACCGCATTGGTTTCTTTTATATGTTCCTTAATGGAATCATCATCCCTATTTTTTACTCTATTTTCCTTCATTCCCCTGTCGACATAATGAATTAATGGATTAATGCCGCTTTTTTTCACATCAGGATATTTTTTCAAGTAAAAATTAGTGTCGAATAAACATCCAGGATTTCTGCCTTCCTTGTATCCATAATACAAATAATGATCTAAAGGATTTATTTTAGAATTTTTTACATCAGGATAGCGTTCTAAATAATATTCCTCATCAAACAGGCCTAAAAATTTTATTTTTTTAGAATATTGATGTAATTGATAAACCTTGAACAAATTGCCTTTTTCCTTTAAAAATCTATAAAAAAACATATAATCCCTATTAAACTTATATCATGCCTGTAAAAATAAATTTGATAAATTCCATGCAGGACATCTTGCTTATAAAAAATATGTTAAATATTATTAATAAATATATTGGAGATTTTGATTTATATGGCCTTTTCTTAAAAATCTCTCTGGATATTTTTTAAAAGATTCCATTAATAAAAAAATATAAAAAACAATAAGGATAACTTATTAATAGTAAAAATGATATTTAATTTATATTTAGAAATTGGCCTATATTTTAAAAGGCCAACCATTAAATAAATTATTTTAAATTCAAGGTGTTATAATGAAGCTTACAGTAATAGGAACAGGTTACGTAGGACTTGTAACCGGAACCTGTTTTGCGGATATGGGAAACAGGGTTTATTGTGTGGATATTGTAGAGGAAAAGATAGAAGGGCTTAAAAAAGGAATAATGCCTATTTATGAACCTCATCTTAGAACCATGGTCCTGGACAACCAGGCTAGAAGGGATCTCATTTTTACAACAGACATAAAAGAGGCATTGGATGACTCCAACATAATATTCATAGCTGTTGGAACTCCAATGA
>CAMODR010000132.1 GCA_946611495.1 uncultured Methanobrevibacter sp.
GTGATTATAAGTCTTATAATGGGAATTAATTAATCATTTATCTAAAAATATTGTTCATAATTAATAACAAAGTCATAATTAATAAAAAAAGAAAAAATAGCTTATTCTTCATAAGCCATTTTAAGCAATTGAATAAGGTTTAAAGTCTTAACGTCTTGAAGGCCAATTGCATTTAAACCGTCTTGTATATTTATTTGACAGAATGGACAAATTGTAGTAACATAATCTGCTTCAGTCACTCTAACCATTTCTGCTTTATCCTTAGCAAGCTCTAATGCAATATCTGGACGTCCTGATTTGATTCCTCCTCCTGCACCACAGCATTGGCAAGGGAGTTCAAGCTCTTCAAATTCAACTCCCGGAATCATCTCTATTATGTCTCTAGGCTGATCTTTAATTCCTTGGCCTCTAGATAGGTGACAAGGGTCATGCCAAGTGACTTTTGTATTTAACTCTTTCATTTTCTCTGTGTCGAGCTTGTCAACTAGGAACTCGCTGATGTCCTGTACATTAAGTTCAGACCCATATTTTGGATGGTCGTTTTTAAGAGTAGCTCCACAGCCTGCACAAATGGTAATTACCTTGTCGTAATCTTTAAACACTTCCTTGTTTTTATCTACAAGCTCTTGAACGACATCCACTTGGCCAGTTCTAATGAGAGGTGAACCACAACATACTTGATCTTCTGGAATGTCTATTTCAATATTGTTTGCTTTTAATACGTCTATTAATGCATTACCTACGTTTTGTGCCCTGTAATCAACCATACATCCGGTAAATAAAGCAACCTTTTCCTTATCTTCACTTTCATCAGTGTAATATTTGCCTTCTTCTTCCCATTTCTTATGGATTGTTTCGATAAATGGCTCTTCAGGTTTACTTACAGACCTTCCGCTGGATACAACATTGTTTTTAAATACTTTATGAGCATCAAGAGGACCTAAATCTCTAGCATAAGCTAAAGCCCTAAGCTTTTCAATTGCATCTCCAAAACTGTTTATGCTTTTTGGGCAGATTGAACCGCACTTTCCACAGCTTGTACAGTTGTACATTCCACTATCTAAAGCTTCGATTAATCTGTCTGATTCATCTCTTGGGTCAAAATCAAATTTTGAAATGTATCTTAAGTAATATGGTCCAAGGAAGTCTTCTTTAAAGTGCTTTACAACAGGACATGTTGAAAGACAGGTATAACATTCGATACAGCTTCTGACCTTTTTAGTGTCCTTAATATCTTTAGGGTCTATCTTTTGAAGTGAGCATTCCCCATCACAGTCAAGGCTTAATTGAAGTTGCTTTATCTTAGCATCTGCTGAACTCCTATCTACAACCAAATCTTTAATTACTGGGAAGTCTAATGGTTCTATTAATCTGTTGTCTTTTATTTGGGCTTTACATGCAAGTGCACCATTTCCGTTAATCTTTACACCACATGATCCACATTGTCCAGCTTTACATGAGCTTCTGAAGCTAATGTCTGCATCATATTTTCTATTGATTTCCTCTAATGCATCAAGGACTTTCATTCCTGGACTTTCTTCAATTTCATAAGCTTCGATATGAGGCTCCTCATCCTTCTCGCTATCGAATCTTTTAACATAAACGGTTATCATTTTAATCCCCATTGATTGTTATTTAGTGTCTTTAAATTTATTTTTTGAATCTAAAATCGTTTTTAATGAATTATTTATATTGCTTTATCTTATTATAACTAAACTTAATAATTATAATATAACACTTTATATATTTCTATTTGTTTTATTATATAGTTTAGTATTTTATTAAGGAGTTTAGTATTTTAATGATGATTAGATTAATTTTAAAAAATTTATATATGTGATGATTAGTTTAATTTCAAAAATGCTATATATTAAATATGTAAAGAAACTAATATTTTATTATGATAATTTATTAGAATTTTAGGAATAATTTATTATCAATTATCAATCGAATGGATTGGGGTTTTTAATTGTTTAAATTTAATTAATCAATCGTATGGATTGTAATTTATAATTATTTAAATTATTCAGAATTTTAATTATTCTTATATTATCTTATATTTACAAATTTTATGAAAATGGGGATTAAATAAAGATAATTCTTATTTAATCTCAGTATGGTGATTAAATGGCTTATGATCAATTAGTGACTAGTGAAAAAGGAGAAAAATTATTCTTGCTAGGAAATGAGGCTGCTGTACGTGGAGCTATAGAGGCAGGCGTATCAGTTGCAGCTACCTATCCGGGAACTCCTTCTTCTGAAATAGGAAATATCTTATCAGTAGTTGCTAAAAGTGCAGATATGTATTTTGAATTTTCTGCAAATGAAAAGGTGGCAATGGAAGTGGCTGCAACAGCTGCAGCAAGTGGTCTTAGATCATTTACCTTTATGAAACATGTAGGTTTAAATGTGGCTGCCGATTCATTTATGACTACTGCTTACTCTGGAGTTAAGGGAGGTATGATTGTACTTGTTGCAGATGACCCTTCCTTATTTTCATCTCAAAATGAACAGGATACAAGGAATTATTCCAGATTGTCATCAATTCCAATTTTAGAGCCTTCAAATCCTCAAGAAATTAAGGACATGATGGTTTATGGATTTGACTTGTCTGAACACTTTGGAATTCCTGTAATTCTTAGAACAAGTACCCGTGTTTCACATATGAGAGGAATAGTTGAAATGGGTGATATTAACAAACCTAAATCAACCACTAAAGAAAGTGAAAGCGATGGCCACTGGCTTAAGGGATTCTTCGTTAAAAATCCAAGGGAATTTGTGCCTGTGCCTGCAAATGCACTTGCAATGCATGAGAGACTCGTTGAAAAGATTGAAAGGATTGAAGAGGAATCTAATGAGTCAGAAATTAATGAGGTAATATCCTTTGAAAGTGGCATTCTTCAAGGAAAATATGGTGTAATTTCCTCTGGCGGAGCTTTTAATTATGCTTATGATATTGTATCACAGGAAAACTTAGGAATGGATATTCTAAAGATTGGCCTTTCCTACCCTTGTCCAAAGGACTTGATTTATGACTTCTGTAAAAACTTGGAAGGAATATTCATTGTAGAGGAAGTTGATCCAGTGCTTGAAAGGGACGTATTGGCTATTCTCGGTGAGCACAACTTAGATTGTCCTGTCTATGGTAAATTTGACGGAACATTTCCAATGGTTCATGAATTCAATCCTGATATCGTAAAGGAATCATTCAATAAGGTTCTCTGTGACATTGATGAGGATGAAAAGTTCACTGAAGAGATTAAGAATGAATATGGCGAAGATGCACTTCATGATTTGGAAGATGGCTTAATTGAAATCATTCCTAAAATGGAATTTAGTGACGGATTAAATGAGCTTATTGAAAACGTTCCAACAAGAGCCCCTACCTTATGTGCAGGCTGTTCTCACAGGTCTGCTTACTTTGCAGCAGTTCAGGCTTATGAGGAATTAGGATACGCTAAGGAAGACATGATTTTCGCTTCAGACATTGGATGCTATACATTAGGAATCAGCCCTCCATATGAGACTGCAGATTACTTGCTTGCAATGGGTTCAAGTGTTGGAGACGGATGCGGATTTTCTATTGCAACAAATCAGCATGTAATGAGCTTTATAGGAGACTCTACATTCTTCCATAGTGGTTTATCTCCTCTTGTAAATGCTGTTCATAATAAGAACAAATTCGTTTTAACCATTTTGGACAATAGGATCACTGCAATGACTGGAGGTCAGCCAAACCCTGGAATTGCTGTTGATGGTATGGGAGACCCTGCTCCTGCAATTTCAATAGAAGATATTGTAGAGGCTATCGGCGTTAAGTTCATGAAGATAGTAAATCCTCACAATATCAAAAAGACTGTAGATATCTATAAGGAAGCTCTTGAATACGATGGAGTTGCTGTTGTCATTGCAAGATATCCATGTACATTAATCAAGGGTCAAAAGAAGAAAGCCCCTATGGTCATTAAGGATAACTGTGTAAAATGTTTACATTGTATTGAAAAGCTTGCATGTCCTGCAATATCTTATCTTGACGGCAAGGTAACAGTTGATGAGGCACTTTGTAAGTCATGTACTGTATGTATTCAAGTATGTCCGAACAAGGCAATTGGAGTTAAAAAAGGTGATTAGGATGGCTAATGATAAAGACGTAAACTATAACATTTATATCTCTGGTGTTGGAGGTCAAGGAATTATTAAGACATCTGTAATCATCGGAGAGGCTGCTATGCTTGAGGGCTATGATGTAGTCATGAGTGAGATTCATGGAATGAGTCAAAGAGGTGGATCTGTATCCACTGAACTTAAGATAGGCAATTTCAAATCTTCAATTGTAGAGGAATCTAAGGCAGATTTGATTCTTGCTTTTGAGCCTATTGAAGTTTTAAGAGGTTTGAATAAGGCAAATAAGGACACTACTATTATATTCAATACTTTTCCAATAGTTCCTTCAACTCTTACTCAAACTGGTGAGACTTATCCTGAAATTGATGATATAATTAAAAACTTAAAGGATAATTTTGAATCAGTTTATCCATTGGAAGCAAATGGCCTTGCAAAAGATGCAGGAAGTATTTTATCTTTAAATATGGTGCTTTTAGGTGCATGTGTGGCTAATGACAATTTCCCATTATCTAAGGAAACTGTAGAAACTGCTATGAAACATAATTTGGCTCCTAAGTTCCATGAGATGAATTTAAAAGCTATTGAAAATGGATATAATGCGGTTAAAGACTCTATGTAGTCTTTAATTTTTATTTTTTTATTAACAATTACTATTTTTTCTATTTTT
>CAMODR010000133.1 GCA_946611495.1 uncultured Methanobrevibacter sp.
AACTTCGCTAACGCTTGGATTAGACCTGCCTTCATCACTTGAAATGAGTTCCTTAATGTATAATCCACCTTCTGTTTTAATGATCATTTCAAATGTTTTAGAATCAATGAACTCGGCTTCAATGTTTTTGACTTCCTTTTGTCTGATTTTATCTGCTCTTCTATGTGAGACTCTTATTGGTGTTCTCTGTTGAATGATGTGGAGGCTTTGCAATTTATCCAAGTCCTCTTCTTTAATGTCATCTTCACACTTTACAAGAGCCCTATAAACCTTATATGTGTCTGGAGATGAGACTTTTATCTCTGCCTTTCTTTTTCTTTCGGTAAACTTAAGGTTAAGATATTCTGTTTTGCCTTTAGCAAATTCCTTAACTTCTTCAGATATCTTTTCAAGGTCTATCTTTCTTATTTTAGGTTCTTTTATCTCAAGAACAAATGGGCGGCCTGTTCCAAGCATTCTAACGTCTATGTCTTCTCTTCCTGCACCATGGAATTTGGCTTCATATCCGTTTGTATGTTTTAGAACAATCTCTGAAAGAAGTTCCTCTACAGATTCTCCATATTGCTTGCCTGTGAAATTACACTCTTCACATCCCCTTCCCTTACATTTTCTGCAAGGCCATTTGGTTTGAGGTATTCCACGAATGAGTTTCCTGTATCTTCCTTCAATAAAAATAGGGCTTATTTGAAGTCTGACTTTAATAGGATTTTCAATATCTTCCTTAAATATTCTTCTAAAGTCAACCATAACGAGAACATCTTCTTTATCGAAGTTAACGCTTTGCTCTAGATTTGATTCAAGAAGCTTTCCTATTTCTCTGTTAACTTCCCTTTTTATGATTTCAACATCAAAATCAAATTTATCGCTTATCTCTTGGTCTTTTTCTGTAATCTCTTTTGGTAATTTACAGCCTACGATAAAAGTGTCAAATTCCACTTTAAGAAATTCAATCTTTTCATTTACCAAATCAAGGACTTTATTGTCTATATCTTCAAAGATATCATGGCATACTGCACATTTTTCTTCATTTGCTGTGTATGGCTCTAGATTAAGGGCTTGTCTTATTTTTTCCCCTCTTTCCTTATTTCCATTTCCTTCCACACAGTCTGAAAATTTACGTCCAAGACAATGATTGCAAATATTTCCGTTTGTATATTCAATCAATTTTTCTGCTTTGCTTAAAATTTCTTGATTCAATTGAATTCCTCTTCTAAAAACAGTTTTAAAATAAAATTATAAATTAAATATTAGAATAAATTAATAAAAATAATTTAAATAATGAATTAAATTTAAGATAATTATAAAAATAGATGACTTATAGGCCTATTTCATGAATTGGCCCATAATTCTATTCATAGCTCCTCCACCCATTCCTCTACGTCCAATACCTTTCATTGCCTTTTTAGTATTGTTGTAGTATTTAAGAAGCTCTTTTACATCACTTTCATCTACACCAGAACCTCTTGCGATTCTTTGTATACGTGATTGCTTAATAATCTTTGGGTTAAGCATTTCCTCTTCAGTCATGGAGGACATGATTATCTTAAATGAATTGATCTTATCTTCAGTCATTTGGCTTGCTTCTTTAGGAATCTTTCCTCCAAGGCCTGGAATCATGTTCATGACCTGTTGCATAGGTCCCATGCTGTTCATCATGTCGAATTGGCTTCTCATATCTACGAGAGTGAATTTTCCACTAAGCATATTGTTCATGGTTTTGGTAGCTTCATCCTCGTCAATAACCTCTTCTGCCTTTTCAATAAGACTTCTAATGTCTCCCATTCCAAGGAGTCTTGAGATGAATCTTTCAGGGTCGAATGCTTCAAATTCATCGATTCTCTCACCGGTACCAATGAACTTGATTGGTGCGCCAGTTTCTGCCACTGCTGAGAGAGCTCCTCCCCCTTTAGCAGTACCGTCTAATTTTGAAATGATGATTGAACCGATATCTGTTGCCTGTGAGAATGCCTTAGCCTGTTCACCTGCTTGCTGACCGATTGTACCGTCAATAACAAGAATGGATTCGCTTGGCTCAACGATTTTATCTAACTTATTCATTTCTTCGATAAGGTCTTCCTCGTTCTTATGTCTTCCTGCAGTATCGAAGATAATGATCTTTTGATTTTTAAATTGCTTAAGACCTTTTTCAGCAAGGTCAAGTGCATCCTTATTATCAGGGTCTCCATAAAGTTGGATTTGCATTTCTTCAGTCAATTGCTTTAACTGTTCATATGCTGCAGGTCTCCAAGTGTCTGTACATACAACAGCTGGTGAAAAACCTTTTCTTTGTAAATATTTACATAATTTACCAATTGTGGTGGTTTTACCACTACCTTGCAATCCTAAGAACAAAATCTTAAATGGCTTTTCTGTAATCTTAAGCTCAGCAGCTTCGCTACCAAGCAAGTTAACCATTTCTTCATAGATGATTGTGATTATATGTTCCCTTGGAGTGATTCCCTTTGGAGGCTCCTCTTCAAGTGCACGCTTTTCGATTGTTTTTGATAATTTTAATACAAGTTGAATGTTTACGTCTGATTGGATTAAAGCTCTTTGAATATCCTTAACGACTTCTTTAATAACCTTTTTATCAATAACACTCATTCCAGCTAACTTCTTCATGGTGTTTGTAAGGTTTTCTCCTAAACTTCCTAACATGGACATAATATCTGCTCCGATATTTTGTTTAAACCGATAATTTTAATGTATTTTTATTTGAACTTTCTTCTCTTTTGTTTTTTCTTTCTAAAACAGTTATCCTTTTTGTTTTCTAAGAAAGTTCTTTTAATGTAAACTTTAATTTACTTTAATTTTAATAGTTTATCTTATTAACTATTTTGTATAAATTAATATTATATAAAAGTTTATTTATCTTTTGTTATAAAACTATTGAATGTGAAACATTATTTTTAAAAGTATTGTGATAGATTAATGTTAAGAAATAGATTAGTGTATAGCAATATTTTTAAAATTATTTTAAACAAAAGTTAAACAAAAGTTAAAGAAAAGCAAATTTTTAATTTAAATTCATTGATTTCGTTAGAGGTATATTAAATGCTTGAAAAATTAGTTGATTCATTAAGAAACGCACCTGTTGTTAAAAAAGGAGATTATGATTACTTTGTTCATGGAATAAGTGATGGAATACCTGCACTTGATCCAGCTGTTTTAAAAGAAATCTCTGAAGTTTTATCTGAAAGATTAGATTTGGATAAGATCGATAAGATTGTAGGTGTGGAAGCTATGGGAATTCACATTGCTACTGCATTGTCTTTAGAAACTGGCCTTCCATTTGTAATTATTCGTAAAAGACAATATGGATTGGAAGGAGAACACGAAATCCTAAAGCATACTGGATATGAGACTTCCAAATTATACATCAATGACTTGCATAAAGGAGAAAATATTATTCTTGTAGATGATGTAGTAAGTACTGGAGGAACCCTTTCAGCTGTAATCAATGAATTAAAATCCATTGGTGTAAATTTACTTGAAACCATTGTTGTTGTTGAAAAAGGTGAAGGTAAACAAATAGTTAAGGAAAATACTGGAGAAGAACTTGTAACTCTTGTAAAACTTGATGTTGTTGATGGAAAGGTTGAAGCTGATTCCTTAATTTAATCATCTTTTTTATTTTTTTAATATTTTAAAAAGTTTAAACTTTAATTTTATATTTTTAATATTTTATAATTTAAAGAACTAATTTAAAGAACTTTATAATTTAAATAAGTTTAAGAATTTTAATAACTGAATTGTCTGATAAAATGTCATTATACGATATGGAATTAAAAAGGGTTATTCGTAAAATAAACTCTTTAAATGTAAAGAATGTAGGTTTGCAGTTTCCTGAAGGGCTTAAGATGCAAGCGGTAGCGATTGCTCGTGAAATTGAAAAGAACACTGAAGCGAATGTAATCATTTCAGCTGATCCTTGTTTTGGAGCTTGTGATGTTTCTGATAGGAAAATGAAGGGAATAGTTGATTTTATAGTCCATTATGGTCATACTCCACTTCCTTTAAAATACAGCATTCCAACCATGTTCATTGAGGCAAAGGCTCAAATTGAGATTAAGAAATACTTGGAAGATGCTTTAGAAATGCTTGAAGACTATTCTAAGGTTGCCATTGCCACAACTGCACAGCACTTGCATTTGCTTGATGAAATCGTTGACTTTTTAGAGGATAACGGTAAGGAAGTTGTTATTGGTTCTTCAAGAAGCACAAGGAAAGGACAAGTATTGGGGTGCAACTTCTCTTCCATTAAAAATCTTGGTGCAGATGTTTACTTATTCATTGGAAGCGGCAATTTCCATCCTTTAGGAATTTACTTATTCACTAACTCTCCAGTTTTAGCTATTGATCCTTATAGTGGGGACATTCGTGAAATGAGCGGATATGCAGATAGAATTTTAAGAATCAGATTTGCAAGAATCATAAAGGCTCAAGAAGTTAAAAAGTGGGGAATCATTGTATCCTCTAAGGAAGGTCAATATAGGATGAAAATGGCTAAAGAACTAAAGAAACTCCTTGAAGATGAGGGGATGGAAGCATTTATTCTTCTTATGGATCATATCAATCCTGATGTTTTGCTTCCTTATATGGAGCTTGAAGGATTTGTTGTAACTGCTTGTCCAAGGATAGCTATTGATGATTCTCAAATGTACAAAAAACCAGTCATAACTCCTAAGGAGTTGGAAATTGTTTTAAATAAAAGAGAATGGGAAAAGTATCAATTGGATGAGATTCTTTTCGAAGATAGGTATTACCAATAGAGTTTAACCTATCAG
>CAMODR010000134.1 GCA_946611495.1 uncultured Methanobrevibacter sp.
TTGATTTCATTCAGTATCTTATAGTTTTTGAATTTAGGCCATTATTGGACATTGAAGACTTAAGCCAGTATCTAAATCAAGATGAACAAGAAGAATTCTTTACTTTGCTTGAGCATGTATTGTCTTTTATTGACAATAAAAACATTTCAAAGAATACAAGCATTAAGAATTATTACAGAACCTTTTTAAGATATGTAAAAAACAATAGAGAATTCCATATTGACATTAAAAAGAAGAAAAAGGAAATATTTTTAAAATCTGGAAATTTCACTATCAATAGATTACATAATCATAGAATTTATATTGACATTATTGAAAAGAAATATGGGTTTTTATATATTTCAGGGCTGTTTACTTCCTCAGCTAATTTCGAGTCTTTAACAATCGAAGGTCTTTTAAACTGTGAAGGAAATAAAGAGGTGTTCATAGCAAAAAATCGTGAATATACAAATAAAACTAGAAAGATTAAGAGAGTTTTAGGCATATATTGGCAGTTTCCGCATTGCTTTGACTTTAAGATCCCTTTTGAAAATGATAAGAATTGTTCGTTAAGCCTTAGGGCGAGATTTAGTGAAGGCGAAGAAAATGCGATATTTTACCCGGATATTGTATTAATGGAATATGCTCACATATGTGAACTTGCTAATTATTTTGTAAGCGAAAACTCAATTATCCTGTTTAGAGATAAAAAATTCCATATGCTTCCTTATTCTAAAAAGATCATTTTGAAATTGGAACTTAAGTCTATGATTAATATTCTGAAATCTGACGAGTATAAGAAATTTTATAATATCTATCTAAGATTAATACGTCTTACTTTCTATCCCTTCATGAAAAATAAAAATATTTGGCTTTTCTTGGATAGGCCTACTGTCGCAGATGATAATGCAATGCATTTATTTAAGTATTCCATTAAGCAGGATGATATGGTAGAGAAATATTATATTTTGGATAAAGATAGCAAAGATTTTGAGAAGATGAAGGCCATCAGCAAAAATATTATTCCATTTAAATCTTTTAAACATAAGTTATATTACTTATTCGCTTCTAAAGTCATATCTTCTCATTTTGAGCATGGAAATTTAAATCCTTTCAAAAAATCTAATCGTAAGCTTTCCAATAATTTAACAGATGTTAAGAAAATTTTTCTTCAGCATGGCGTTACTAAAGATGATGTATCTGACTGGATAAGAAAGTATTATCATAATTTTGCTTTATTCACAACCACTTCAGATTTAGAAAGAGAGTCCATTCTTAACTCTAATTATAATTATGATGAGGATGTTGTCTTAGCATTAGGATTTCCTCGTTTTGATAATTTGGAAGATAATGGGCACAATAAGATAATTTTATTCATGCCTTCCTGGAGAAAGTATCTTAATAATTACAACATTACAAGTTCCGGCTATTATTTGAGAATAAAAAGCTTTTTTGAGAATAAAAAACTATTGGAAAATCTTAAAAAAGAAGGTTATACAATTGTATTTAAACCTCATTTTAATTTATTGCCATTTTTAGATTACTTTGATATTGATGCTGATTCGGTTAAAATTGACACTACAAGTTCTTATCAAGAGCTGTTTAATAATTCTTCTGTATTGATAACTGATTACTCATCAGTTTCCTTTGATTTTTCATATCTTAAGAAACCAATCATTTATTATCAAAGCTCTAATGACTATCATTTTGAAAAAGGCTATTTTGATTATGAAAGCATGGGCTTTGGGCCTGTCGTAAAAACAGAAGATGAGTTGGTGAAAGTTATCTTTGATTATATGGAAAATGGTTGTATAATGGAGGACTTTTATAAGCAAAGAGTGGATGATTTCTTTAAATATGTTGATAAAAACAATTGTAAGAGGATTTATGACTGGATGATAGAGCATTAGATTAAATTTTGATTTTTTTAGGGAATTATTTTAATTTTTGTGTTTTGGTTAAAAAAGTCTCTAATGAAGATTATAAGTAGGAATATTATTTATCCACGATTTAACTGGTATTTATGAGTTTATTAAATTTTTTATTAAGCTTTTATTAATTGTATGATTTTATTATGCATAGTCTTATTATTTTGGTGATAGAATGGATGATTTTGAGACATTTTCTGATGAAGAGTTTTTTATAATAGATAAAGATAATTTAGAGGCTATTGAAGAAAAATTATATGGATTTGCTATTCAAGACAATAAAGTGGTTTTCAATAGTTCTTATGATTCGACTGTTAGTTTGAGTCCTAATGGCACTTATGTTTATGTAAAAGTCTTAAATGATGAAATAATCATATCTCAAGATTTTAATGGAGGTTATGGTCTTTATCTATATCAGGATGATGATTATTTTGCCATTTCAAACTCTTTTTTAAAATTAGTAGAATATTTAAAGTTAAATGACAATATAAATCTTACTCTTAATAAAGAATGTGCTGATGCTTTTTTATTTTCAGATTTGTATTCATTTGTTTATAAGGAAACCTTAGTCAATGAAATTGTTTCCTTAAAAAGAAATGATCTTGTTAAAATCAATAAAAAAGAAAGAACTTTAAATATTGAAGAGATAGATTATCAAGAAAATACAGTGCCTATCGATTCAAAAGAAGGACTTGAAATATTGGATAATTGGCATAACCGATGGGTGGATTTGTTACGTTCCATTGCATCAGAATCAAATAATCTTTGTTTAGATTTATCAGGTGGTTTTGATACAAGGATTTTATCCACTTTATGGCTGAATGCAAATATTAATTTAGATAAACTAGTTATTTTAAGCATAATAAATAATAAGGTAAAAATCCTTAAGGAGGACTATGAAATTGCGTCTGAAATTGCAGAGCATTTTGGCTTTAAGCTAAATCAGAATCAGGAGTATTTAAGGATTAAAACATCTTTAGACTATAATAATGCATTAAACAGATGCTTTTATGTAAAGTTAGGCTTTCATAAGGACATGCCCTATGAAAATTATGAATATGATGAACCGATATATAAAATCAGAGGCGGAGGAGGAGCTTCTCTAAGAGGTCATCCTAATAAGTCACCGGAAGAATACAAGGATTTTGTTGCTAACTTCTATAACGATTCATACATTCCTTTAAAGGAACCTTCCCTAAATATTTTAGACAGAACACTTAATGACATAAGTTCCGATGTGGGTATAGATATTGATTCAAAAATATTACCTCATAGACATTATCTGAATGTTATGGGAAGAAATCATCATGGAAAAAATTGCTGTGAGCTTTATTTCTCCAATCAAATATCCTTAAATCCTTTATTGGATTCTGAATTATATAAACTGAAATTTTTACAAGATGATCTTGAACATAATTATTTATTGATAGCATTGATATATTTGAGATATTGTCCTGAATTATTGAATTTTAAGATCCAAGGAGATAGGGAAATAGACAAGGAAACAATAGCTTTAGCTAAGGAGATTAATGATTCATATCCTTATACTCCTATTGAAAGAGATTTCATTGAAGGGCCTGAGTTAAAAACCCAATCCGACTATGTTTCATCCCCAGACAATTTCAGACAAGCCATTAAAACTTATCTAGTAAATGTTTTCTATTCAAGGTCATTTAAGGAAGAGTTCTTAAAACATTACCCTCCTAAGGTTTATTATGTGATTGCAAGACGTTTAGAGGTTTTTAATCATCATTATGTAACTCATTTATATTCTGCTTTTGCAGTTTTAAAAATAATTATGGATATTGAATTAGGCTCCTTAAACAAGGATTTACATGATGAATGGTTTAATCAATTTTTAGACAGTTCTAAAGATATGAATGAATTGATTTCAGATATTTATGAAGAGTACTATGATGAAAATAATGATAAGGCCTTAAGTTCGAATTTATATGAATTATCTAATGGCCCTGAATTCAGTTCTCTTATCTCTGGTGAGGGGGACTTATCTTCAAGAGCTGATTTCTTGCTTTCAAGATTTAACACTTCAAAAATTGACATAAAAAATAAGGGAATTTCAACAAATCGCATTGAGATATTAGATATTTCTGATGATAATTCTGATTTTAGAAGACCTTCATGGCTTAAAAACAAGACAGGTGAAGGCATTATGATTCATTCATATAATAATTCCTTAGATTTAAAGTTTAAATGCATTAATGATGGTACTTTAGAAATAAGTCTTAGAGCTTTAAGCCTTCCTAATTTCAATAAAGTGAGATTGCCGGTCTACATTAATTACACTAAGTTCATTGTGTGTGATGAAATAATATTTGACAGTGATACTATTGCAAGCCATGATGAGTCCTATAGATTTAAAATGGAAGTGAAAGATTCAGATATAATCACAATTCATGTTGAATGGCTTCCTATCAATTATTTCAGTCCTTTTTATGACAATGTGAAATCATTAAAAAATAAGGTTAAATCACTTGAAAAAGAGAATAAAAAGTTAAAAAAACAAAATAAAAAATATAAAAAGAAATTAGATAGTGTTTTAAATTCTAATTCATGGAAACTTACTAAAGTTCTTCGAGTTAAAGGCCGTATAAAAAAGTCATTAAATAAGGATAAATAATTTTAATTTGATTAATTGCCAAACAAATAATAATTTAATGATTGTTTGATTCAAAACAATTTTTAATTATAATTTGTTTATATAATTTAAAATTATTTATTTATTTCTTTTTAAAGGCCGTTAAATTACTCATATTATCATAGACAATTGTATCCTATGCCTATTGATATCAACATCAAGGACTTTTACCTCAATTATGTCTC
>CAMODR010000135.1 GCA_946611495.1 uncultured Methanobrevibacter sp.
ATAATAAAAATCACATAAGAATAAAATTAATTAGAAAAATGAAGCAGGACATAATAAAATTAATTATAAATATTAATTTATATAAAAAATTAATTAAGATTAGTTTTAAAGGTGAAAGGAATGGATGAGGAAAATAATAATTCGCCACATCAAAGAAGTGATAAGGATCTACATGAAAAAATAAAAGAATTTGAAACTCTCAAAAAAGAGATAACAAGCCAAATAAGAGATATTGAAAAAAATGGCGATGAGAAAACAAAAGAAAGAATAAATAAATTAAAAAACACTTTCGAAGATAAAAGAGAAAGTTTTCCTGAAGTCAATGAAGAAAACATTGATAAAAACATTGCTGGGCTAAAGAAGTTAAATAGAGGAGTAGGGTTCTATAAAAAATTCATGAATGCATTCGAAACAGAAATCGATATAGATCCTGGACGATTAATGGGATTGACTGACGGAATATTTGGAATGGTAATGACTCTTTTAGTATTCAGCATGGCATTACCAGAAGCTGAAATAGCAAATAGCTTAGGATTTTCCCAATTTATCTCTTCAATTGCACCTACAATAGGAATAACAATCGTAAGTTTCGTATTCATAAGCTCATTTTGGATATATCATCATGAATTCATTAAGATAAAAAACATAAACATCCTTTATCTTTGGATAAACATATTCTTTTTAGCATCAATATCCTTTATTCCTTTTACAACATCCATGATTGGAACCTACTCAGAGTTCTTCCTAGCTGAAGTAATATTCGGATTAAACATATTCATAACATTAATATTTTTCCTATTTATGTTTTATTATGCCAATAAAAGGAAATTCCTTGAAAAAGAAGTTTCTGATGAGGAAAGGAAATACATTTATCAGACCTTTTTCATAATTATGATCTTAACAATGATTGTAAATCTTTTAGATTATAATGTATCACCTAAGTGTATTTACTTGTTACTACTAATTCCAGTGATTTCTACACTAAGGGACATAGAATTTAAACTAAAACATCAAAACGAACAATAAAAGTACAAAATAAAAGAAATAAATAAAAATTATAAGAATATTAAAAAAAGAAATTAAAAGTAAAAAAAAGAATTAAAAATAAAAAAATAAAAAGAAAAAAGACAACAATTATTCTTCAGGTAAAGGAAGTTTTTTCCAGAAGAATATGTCATTTTCTTTTTTAGCAACTTCCACATAGCCTTTTCTCTCTAAGCTCTTAAGGATATTCTTTGTATTACCAAATGAAAGATTCTTAAAAGCAATATCATTTAAAAACTCTTTTATGGATAATGTGTCCATTGCCTCATCAGGAAGCAAATGATAGATTTGAGACTGTATGGAATTTAAGTTCTTCAATTGAGGAGCTGTTAACTTATCATAGACTTCCTTATATTTCTCCAATTCCTCTTGCTGTTTTTTATATTCTTCCAATTCTAACTTGAGTTTTTCGATTTCTTCATTAGAATCTGAATTAATTTGAGAAGCAGAATTAGAATCATCACTTAAGTTAGATTTATTTGCAAAAGGACTTTCTCCATCTTTTGATTCAAGAAGCTCATCGAAATTATCTATTTCAGAATTAACCAAGTCTTCGAAATCAGTATTTAGCTTTTTCTCAGATTCTTCATTAGAAACTGCTTTAATTTTAGAATCATCATCAAGGCCTTCCTCAACTATCTTGAATTTTATCTTGTTTTCCTTAGCCAATTCCAATTCCTTTTTAATGTTGTTTAATTCCAATAATGACTTATCATCAGAAGAGGTTTTATTAACGATAGAATCATTATCCTGATTTTCCATAAAGTTATTGTCAGACAATTCAAAGAACAGATCCTTAACTTCATTTAAGCGCTTGATTTGCAAGTCCTTTTTAGATAATTCATTTTGAACCTTAACATACTCTTCACGAGAGACTGACTTATCCTTAAGTAGCTGGATTTGAACATCCTTTTCTCTAATGGTAACATCTCTTGAGTCAAGCTCCCTTTGCAGAGCAACAAGATTATCCTTGTTTACAAGATTATTCTTTAAGTCAATGATGTTTTCATTTTGTGAAGCGATTCTGTTATTTAAAGCCTGAATTTCAACATTCTTATCGTCAATTGAACTTAATGCATTTGCCAATTTAATGTTTAACTCATTTGCATTAGTTTTGGATTCATCCAATTGACGTTTTAAATCAACAATATCATTATTTGCAATCTTAAGATCATTGGAAATGGATTGAATTTCAGTGTCCTTAGCACTTACATCATTTAAGGCTGTTTTTAATTTTAAATTAAGCTCTCCAAGTTCCAATGTTTTGAAATTATTCAATTCAGCATCAAAAGACTCTTTCATATTTGATAAGGAGTCATTCAAATCATTGAGCTCATCAATTTTTCCATTAAGCTTATCTATAGTCTCATCTTTAGATGACAAAAGGTCCTTAGACTTGTTTAATACATCAATATTGGCATTCAATGAGTTTGTTAAATTCTCTATTTCGAAATCCTTTGAGGACAAATCCTTTTTATGCTGCTCTTTAAGCTCTTCGATTTCATTATTTTTAGCCTTGATATCCTCATCGAACTGTGCAAGGAAATCTGAAAGCTCTAAGCTTTTCTCTTTTAGGTCTTGGTCGAATTTTTCCTTAAGCTCTGTGATTTCAGCTTCCTTAAGTTCCAATTTTCTATCAAAATCTATTTCCAAATCTATTTTTTCCTTATCTTTAAGCTTTAGTTCCTCATCATGCTTAACCTTAAGGTTGGAAATCTCAACACCTTTAGCATCCAATGCTTGCTTGTGCTCAAGATTAAGTTTGGATAGCTGCTCTTCCTTAAGCTTCAAGTCATCGTCATATTTAAGTTTGATTTCATCAATGCCACTTTGGAAATTGCTTTTTAAATCATCAAGCTCTTGAGTCTTAGTCTTTAATGACTCATCAAACTCTTTTCTTAATGCATCAATCTCTTGATCCTTAAGCTTTAGGGACTCTTCAGTTTCACTTTTCAATGCATCAAATTCCTCGCTAGACTTAAGTTGACTTTCATTCTCCTTAAGTTTTACAATTTCCATTTTAAGCTTATTAATTTCCAGTAAAGAAGATTTTACTAATTGTTGAAGTCTTTCAGTATCATTGATTGCCATTTTATCACTTAAATATAACTTAATTTAAAGTCAATCTACAAGTTTTATAAAAATTAATGCCAATTATGGGCATTATGTTTATGATTTTTATAGAAACCTATTGAGATTAATCATTAATTAAAACTATCAATTAAAAATATGTATAAACTGTTATTTAAACTTAATTAATTAAATTAATGAAATTCGATAAAAATACTAGTTTAAAATAAAAAAATAGTATAAAACAATCCAATAATAAAAAATTAAAATGAAAATTACTAGTAATTTGAAGTTTTAGTTAAAAATTGAAAAAATATACTTAATCCAATAATTAGATTTTAAATAAAAAAAACCATAATACTACTTAATAAAAAAACAAGAAAAATTTTATATTATACCATAAAGAAAAAATAGATATATAATAAAACCATAAAAATTCAAAATAATAAACGAGATTTCATTAAATAAATTATATGGCCATATAAAGTAAGAAATAACTATTTAAGAAATTTATAAACAAATTAGTTTAAATAATAATAATTAAAATGAAAGTGAAAATATGCCTAGTGAAAAGCCAATCGGACTTAGTGCTCGACAAAAGATTCAAAAGGGAATGACAATCACTCGAGAAAAAATCATACCTATGGAATTCAAAGAAAGCAGATATGATATTGTTGAGGTAAATGTGGAAATAAATGATTTAGACCCTGTTTTTCATGATTATAAAATTGTAAACCTATCTGATCTTCATCTCGGCCAATGGCTTACTCCAGAGTATTTGGAAGGAGTAATCGATATTGTAAACAGGCAGGAAGCAGACATGGTTGCACTTACTGGAGACTATGTGTCCTATATTCTTGAGGATGTTGCAGAAGACCTTGAAAGATGCCTATCAATGATTGAAGTTAAAGATGCATCCCTTGCAGTGCTTGGAAACCATGACCATTGGAATGGAGCAGATGAAGTTAGGCAAATCCTTAAAAATGCAGGAATAAAGGACATAAGCAATGATGTCCATTCAATAAAAAGAGACACAGAAAATGGAATAGCTGAACTTCACGTAGCAGGCGTTGACAGCATGAAGCTGAATAAGGAAGACATTGATGCTGTAATGCTTAAATTGCCGGAACATGGCCCTGCAATAATGCTTGCCCATGAGCCTGATTTTGCAGACATTGCTGCAACTACAGGAAGATTTGCACTTCAAATATCCGGCCATTCCCATGGTGGACAATTCATCATTCCAGGACTTAAGACCACCATTCTTAGAAGTGACTGTTGTCGAAAATATCCTGTTGGAGAATACCAAGTTGGAGATATGGTACAATATACATCTAAAGGATTAGGAACAAATGTATTCTGGCTTAGAATCAATTGTGCTCCTGAAATAACCATTTTCAAATTAAAAAGCCCTGAAGTTGAAGCGAAAATTGAGAATAAGGAAATAGAAAATAAGAATCAGACCTTATCAATCCATCACTCAAAGAGAACATTGCCAACAAGGGATGATATTGACAATTTCCTGAATTTCGAAGATATAAGAGACTATATCGAATCAAAAAGAAAAAGAATCCCTGATTATATGGAAAATAAAAAAGACAACCTTAAAGAGAACATAAATGAAATCAAGGA
>CAMODR010000136.1 GCA_946611495.1 uncultured Methanobrevibacter sp.
TAAAATAGCTCCTGAAGATATTCCGTCACAATCTGTATGGCTGTAAATTTTTATATCGTCAGAGGACAAAATAAGCTCTTTAGCCTCTTCATATTTCCTTTTCATTTCTGGTGGTAATTCTTCTATCATTTTTATTCCTTTCAATGGTTTATTAAATTAATTTCTAAAATTAAATTTTTTTATGAATTAAAGTTAAGACTTAATAAAGTTCTTTTTATAAACTTATAGTTTTAGAACTCTATTTTACCTTATCTTTTTCGTTTTTTACCTTTTTTATTAGGTTTTTGCTGTTTTTTAGTTTCTCTAATCTGTTTAATGGTATTTGATAAGTTAATGAGAATTTCCTTTTTGGAATCATCAGTTTCTATAATTATTCTTCCAGACTTATTATACCATTCTCCAGGATAGGACTTATCTTCTTCAGCATAATATTTATATTTCAATTTTTGGGTAGCCTTTACAATTTCCTTTATCCTAGGTTCTGAAATTGCATATTCCTTTGATATTTTTCTGCCTTCACTTAATGATTTGTCTGCATCTAAGTAAATTGGCCATATCATTACTTCTTTCATTTTTTATCTCCTTTTCTTTAATATTTAATATTAGATTAGTATTATATTTATATTAATAAGGTCGTGGTATTATATTAAGTTTATTATTTTATCCGCACTACGATTTGATTCTTAATAATAATTTTATGGTTTTTAAAATTAACTTATACTTTAAGCCATATTTTTTGCAATCGTCTAAACGGTTCACTTCCTCTAAAAAGATTTTATTTTCTTCTTTTGTATTTTTCCGACTAAGCCATAGATTGACCCAATTCAAGAGATAAGGATTTAAGAACAAATCCTTATTTTTAATATCAAACTCATCACAAAGCTCTGATGATAATCTGTATGCTTTTATTGAATCATGAACAAGTCTGAAATTAATGTTTTTGGTAACAGACTTATCTTCAACTTCCATTCTCATAAAATAATTATAAACGATCTTATCATTTAGGAACAATATTCCATTTTCGCTTTTGAAGTAGGCTTCTAATAGGAAGTTTAGGTCTTCTGCAGATACACATTCTGGAAAGTGGATATTATTCTTTTTAATCAGTTCGCTTCTATAGATTTTAGTCCAGAATGATGGAAGAATCTTTAAAATAGCTATTTCCTCTTTTTTCTCATTATTTATGTTTTCTATAAATATTTCGTGATTGTCTGATTTAGCTCCATCATCATTCAGCCTTTCCATATTTATGCTGCTTCCATAAAAGAAACGGCTGAATATGTTTTTCCAAAGAATCCCAATGATTCCTTTAAAATTGGATCCTTTTACCAAATCATCTAAATAATCCACGTAAGGCTTATCTAAACTGTCAATATAAGGAGTATATGATTTTCTGATGATATTCTCTTCAGGATAATTCCTAAGATATCTTCCAAAGGCAATATCACATTCATACTCTTCTATTTTATTTAAAAGAGTCTCACATGCATCGATTGGATATGTGTCATCAGAATCTATAAACATCAGATATTCTCCATTCACATAGTCCAAAGCAATGTTACGAGGCCCAAAAGCCCCTCCTTTGTTTTCTTTTAAGTAGATAGTCTTTATGGTTTCCTTTTGAGTCTGACTATTTATCCTTTCCTTATACTCTTCCATGATTTGGGAAGTTCTGTCGATTGAACAGTCATCAGCTATGATAATTTCCAAATTATCTAGCCCTATGCTTTGATTAATTACAGAATCTAAGGTTATAGGAAGATACTTCTCTCCATTGTAAACCGGTATGATTATGCTTATTTTAAATTCTTCGATAGAAAATCCTCCTTAATCTTGATTCTTTTTAGCAATTTGCTTATTCATTTAATTAAATGATTAATATTAATAATCTTAACGATTCAGTTTAATATTATTCATGCTTCTTCTATTTTTTTATTTTTTAGTCTTAATTTCTTTCTTATTCAATTCTTTAAACATTAAGTCAATCATGTCTTTAACTGTATATCTTTTTGGATAGATGTGGCTCACATTCAATTGGTCTAGAATATTACCTGTAATTGGTCCAATGGATACAGTAAGTGTTGTGCTAGATAACTTTTCAACCAATTTCTCTTTTTGATCCTCTTTAGCTATTTCAAAAAGATTTTTCACTGTTAATGGACTTGTAAATATGATTCCATCAATTTCCTCATTTAAGATGGATTCAATAAGGCTTTCAATTTTGCTGCTGTCCTCTGGAATGACTGACTTATAGCTTTCTGCTAAAATCACTTCAGCCCCAAAATCTTTAAGGCCTTCAGGTAAAATAGTCCTTGCAGAAAATGTCCTAGGCACTCCAACAATTTTATTATTTAAGTCGATTCTTTCAAATTCTTCAAGGAGTCCTTCAGCAGTATAATCTTTAGGTATGATATCTATAGGAAGTCCTTTTTTAATAGCAACTTCAGCAGTTTTTGTTCCAATTGTTGCAATTTTACAATTTGGATTCAAGTTGTCAAGGAAGTCTGGATAGAATTTGAAGATTGAGTCTATTGAACTAACTGATGTGAATATTAGCCAGTCCAATTCATCAGACCTTCCCATAAGATTTTTAAGTGAGTCTGTGTTTTCCAATTTTAGTTCAAGGGTTGGAGCTATGACAGCTTCACCGCCATAGTTTTCAATAAACTCCTTTGCAGCTTTGGATCTTTCTTGAGGTCTTGTAATAGCTATTCTCTTTTTCATGTTTACACATCTGAATGTATCTATAATTATGATTTTGGCTTTTAAATAGTTTTGATAAGAGCATTTGAAAAGTAATTGATGAATATTGTTTAAAATATTCTTAAAACTTCTCTTTCTTTTTTAGTTTTTATAAATTTACTTATATTTTATTCATTTTTTGCTTTTTAAAAATTGACTTGATTTAAAAATATTATTTCATCTATTATGAATTGTTTTGTTTTATAAATTTATCACTATAATTTTTGTAATTAAAATTATATATTATTTTATAAAATTTGATAATTTTAATTTTTTAAAATCTAGAAAAATATTTTAATACTTATTTAAATTTATATAATACTAATTCTAAAATTATATATGTATAAAAATATTATAAAATTATTATAAAAGTTTTATAAAAACATAAGAAAAATATTTTTAGAATTATAAATTATATCTTGTTTTAATTTTGTAATTCTTTTTTAAATTTATTAATTTATTAAATTTTTATTATTGATTTAAGTTTTATGTGATATGATGAAAATTCTATTCTTAAATTTACCATATGAATTCAACATAAGCAGAGCTAGCAGATGGCCTGAGAAAACAAAATCAGGCACATTATATTATCCTTACTGGTTGGCATACTGTGTAGGTGTCTGTGAACGTGAAGGATATGAATGCAAGCTTGTTGATTGCATTACAAAGGCCTATACAACTGAAGATACCATAAATGAAGTTAAGGAATATGAGCCTGATTACATTATGGCTGAAATTACAACTCCAACTTGCAGTTATGATTATAAAGTTATTAATGCAATCAAAGAGGCTTATCCTAAGGCTAAAATACTTATTGGAGGAACTCACGCTACAATCTTGCCTGAAGCAGTTTTAAAAGAGTGTTTAGGCATTGATTATCTTCTCCGTCAGGAATATGACTATACTGTTGGGGAGCTTATTGAATCTGATGATGTCTCAAAGGTCAAGGGCGTCTCCTATAGGGTAAACTCAGATGGGGAAGACATTGCTAAAATCGATGGATTTGATCTAAAAAGCAATGAATTCACTGTAATCCACACTGAAGACAGAGAGCCTCTCGATGATTTGGACAGCCTTCCTTATGTTTCAAAGGTTTATCAGAAGTACTTGAATTTTGATGATTACGCTTATGCATTTGCTCAAAAGCCTATGATTCAGATTGTATCCTCAAGAGGATGTCCTAATCAATGCAACTTCTGCAGCTATCCTTCAACCATGGGAGGAAGGTTATATAGGACAAGGTCTGTAAGTGACTTGGCAGATGAGTTTGAATACATTCTAAAGGAGATTCCTGAAATTAAGGAAATATTCATTGAAGACGATACATTCACTGTTGACCAAAATAGGGTAATTGACTTCTGTGATGAGATTATTAAAAGAGGACTCAAGCCTGTTTGGTCATGCAATACTCGTGTAGACCTTAAGTTTGAAACCATGAAAAAGATGAAGGATGCAGGATGCAGATTGCTCGTTTGCGGATATGAGTCTGGTAATCAGGATGTCTTGAATGAGATTAAGAAGGGAATCACACTTGAACAGTCAAGGGCTTTTGCTGAAAATGCCAGGAAGTTAGACATTAAGGTATTTGGCTGCTTTATGATAGGTTTAAGCGGTGATAACCTTGACACTATTCAGGAGACCTATAAGTTTGCACAGTCAGTTTATCCAGATATGTGCTTCTTCCAGCAAGCTGTTCCTTTCCCTGGAACCGGTTTTTATGACTGGGCTAAGGAAAACGGTTATTTGATTACAGAAGACTATTCCAAATGGCTAAATGATGACGGTTATCTTAATTGTCTTGTTGACTATCCTTATGCAGATCATACAGAGATAGAAAAGTTAAGGGACAGTCTTATGAGCAAATACTATTTCTCATTTGCTTATATAGTTAAGACATTCTTGGCTAATCTTGATTGGGTGGAATTCAAGCGTGTAATGCGTGGAGGAACTCAGTATATTAGTTTTAGAATAAAAAAAGCTTTAAATAAGTCTGATAATTT
>CAMODR010000137.1 GCA_946611495.1 uncultured Methanobrevibacter sp.
AAAAAAGAAAAAAAACTAAATAAAAAAAAAATTAAATTAAAAAAAATCAAAAGAATCTAAGAGTTTAATCAACAAAAATCTTTTTTGGCAATGTAAATAATAAATTTAAAAGAATATTCTCATTTATTGAACTAAGATTTGTTTTGTCTTTATCCATATCCTCATTTGTACTGTTTTCCAATTCAATTGAATTGAAATCAGTAGATCCACTCACACTACCACCCAAATCAGTAGAATTATCTCCAACAGATCCACTCACACTACCACCCAAATCAGTAGAATTATCTCCAACAGATCCACTCACACTACCACCCAAATCAGTAGAATTTTCTCCACGAGAAGAGTCATTCAGAGGGGCAGATTGATTTTTATCTGATGAATTACTAGGATTCACTTTAGGCTTTTTAATAACTATAGTGCCTTTACCTGAAATAATATATTTATGATTTGCTGGACTTATAACAACACTATGAGTTCCAGGATCTAAAACTTTAGTATTGAAATGAGCGACTCCACTCCTATTGGTGGTTATCACATAATTCTTATATTTGCTGTCTGTATACACTTTAACGTTGATTTTTACTCCCTTTAAAACATTTTTAGTTTTCTTATTCTTTAAAGTGATACAAAAATACTTGGATACATTATAATCATTAGTCACTTTAGGAGCACTGAGTGTTGTTTGAGTTTTAATCAATTTATCAATATTTCCAAAGCTATGAGTTCCAAGCAATTTTTTGTTAGGGCTTCCTGGAAGCTTATATTTGCTATAGTAAGTTTTCTTGTAATAAACATTATCCCTTAAGCTTACAGTATGCCTTCCCATAAGGTTTCCCTTATCATTAGTTCCATAAACTGCCACTTGAGCACTAGTCTTATAGTTTTTAGTCACTCTCTTATAATGATAAGTCATGATGTTTCTTCTGTTAACACCAAAGACATCAGTTGCAGCAATTCTCATTGCAGCAGTCGGCACATTGGTAGAGAATTTCTTATATGTGCCATGACGGAAAAGAGATCTTGCATTAGGAACATCCAAATACTCCCCATTCTTCAATGTGCCTCTTATGTATCCGCTTTTCCAAAGTACAGCATATCTTCCATCAGGAGCAACTATAGCAAAATGACCAGTAGGCAATTTTCTCTCATAGTATTTAATCTTATTGAGCAGGGATGTTTTAATAGCATTGGAGGACACTATTTGCCCAGCTAAATTTTCAATATTTCTATTAACGCTAGGATTATCCCAACCACCAGTTCCCATCATCCATCCGTCAGATGTTGTAATTGCATGGAAAAAGTAAGTTCCAGTAAGCTTATACTGCTTTACAGCAGTTCTGCCATGCCATTTTTGAGCAACGATATACAATGTAGCGGCATAAGTTGAGTCTCTTCTAAAGGCCACTGCACTCTCATTCTCATTTTTACGTAGATAAATGGAGGAACAGCCCACTTCAGCAGTTTTCTTAATTGTCAAAACAACCTTGTTCTTAAGATTCCTATAATTGATAAAATTCTTTTGTGCATTATCCTTTATGTAAGTGTAAACATCATAAGAGCCAACTTTTAAATTCTTGCTTAATCTTGCAATCCCATTCTTATCTGTTTTTGCATAGTAATTCTTATACTTATTTTGAGAAGAGTAAACATTAAACATTACTTTAATTCCTTCTATAGGATTTTTTGTAATCTTATTAATCACTTTTGCACTAAAGAACAGGTCTGAAAGGAAATAAGTTTTATAATCACTTACCTTAATGGACAATGGTGATTTTCTTATGTTGATTTTTACAGTGGATGAGCAGGATTTATAATCTTCATCCCCTAAAAATTCCATTTTCCCAAGATAAGTTTTAGGCTTAAGATTTTTAAGACCTAATTCAACCTTCCCTGAATTATCTGTTAATTTAGAATAGATTTTTCCATTAATTGTAATTTTTATGGTCTTATTGGGAATAGCTTGATTATCACTATCCACTAAAGATAAAACCAATTTTAAATTTTCCTTATAATAAGAATTGACATTTTTAGCTTTTATCATGGTTTTAAATTGATTTTTTGATGTCTTATTAGAATTATCAGAATCATTAATGATTACATCATTATCAGAATAAAAACTTTTATCTGAATCATCATCCAAACTTGATAATTCCATATTTTTATTTGAAATAGCTAAGCTTGTATTTTCATACACATTAATTTCATCATTTATTGGATTATTAATGTCTGTTGCAGAATTCCCCAAATCAGATATCAATACACCATCTAAATTTTCTGATGCAGATACTGTAGAAATACCGAATATAATTAAAATAAATAATGAAAATATTATTATTTTATTTTTTAACATAGTTTCACCAGAAATAAATAAAATTATAAATGTAATACTATTAATCTTATTAATAATAAATTAATATATACAAATATATGTAATTAAAACATATATAGTTTATCAAATTAAGTTTATCATATAAAGATGAAATGTTTAAAAATAAATTAATATTGATAAAAGAATAAGTATAATTGAAAAATTGAAAAAAATAAAAAAAGAGTTATAAAAAAACAAACAAATAAGATACAACATTACTATTTAGAGGAATCCTTATTTTTGCCTGTCTTGCTCATAATCCATTTCATTCTGGAATAATAGCTTAATGGATTATTTATCTTAGAACAGTCCTTATTTTCCTTACAAAGCTGAGGAAGATGCATCTTAATCTTTTCACAGCTCATTGGAGTATACCATTTTGTTTCTCCCTCATGCTCAAGGTCTGGAGTCTCATGCATTCCAAATCCTAATTTTGAAGTGATGTTAATTTTTTCCTGAGGCTGGTCTTCAAATAATGGAGGAGTACAATTATCTGCAGCCTCATAAATTAGCGGAAGTATCTCATTCATAGTGATATTTAAGTTAGAATCAATATCTGACACTTTTACAGTTGCATCTGCTCCAAATATGCCTGGATAAAGCCTTGCATAAGATACAAATGAAGTTAGAAGAAGAACAATTGCATCATTCCTTCCTCCTGAAGAAACACCTTCAACAGTGTTTGCAATGCAAGGAGGAAAAGCTTCCCTAACGAGTTTTCCAATCTCCATATGACCATATGCTCCACCAGTTGCATAAAATGAACTGTATTTAGTCATCAATTCTGTAATTGACTCACCAAGCATTTCACCAAGGCGAACAATAGCAGGATGAGGTTCAATGGTTCTTAGCATATCCTGAATATGTTTAATGTACTCTTCAGACTTTTGCATTAAAAGCTTGGATAGAATCATCTCCTTAAGGTTATCACCAATGAGAATATCATAAATACGCTCTGGAGACCTATTGCTAAATGCATCACCGAATGAATAGATAAACTCTTCCTTATCAAGAACTATCTCACCATTTTGAAGCACAAGATCAGTTAATGAAAGCTTCTTAGAGCCTATAAGGTCTTTTAGGAATGTCCATTCTATCTCATCCTGTATGAGAAGGTCATTTAATATTTCCTCTATTAAGTCTTTTTTATCTGTTGTTAAAAGTTTTAATAACCTATCTTCCACCATCAGACCATATGATGATACAAAAAGCTTTATTTCACGAGACCCTGCCTTGAATTGACTTGCAATAGCTTGAGCAAGTATATGAAAAGCTATTGTATCATATTCAGCAATTCTTTCATTGAAAAAATAAGCATAATTGTTTGGATTAAAATCCTTATTGTTTTTTCTGTCTATATACCATTTAATTCTATTTATAGCCAAATCAGCAAGGGTTTGAGGCACATATTCCTGATTAGAAATAGTTTGGCGATTTGTATGGATAACTATATCCATCAAATCATCATTAGGAAGGAATATGTCATCTAAACTGGATAATCCTCTAACAATGTTTTGTCCTTCTGCAGACAATGGATTTAAATAAGAAACAAGTACCATGTTGATTCCTCTTATGCTAACATTTGTTAAATGTATATGAAAAACAATAATTTAAAAATCTATTTCTATTGATTACTATTTTATATTTTATTCATTATATTTAAATAATCTTTTTATAAATCATCTATTTACGAAAAAAAAACTTTTTTTAAAATTCTCAAATTGATGATAAATATAAATCTATAAATTAACATAAGAGTTTAACTATTTAAAATCAATATTTACTTCAAATAAAAATAATTTAATAATATTAAATCAATTAAACCATCTAAAATCAATATTTACTTTAAATATTAGCAAATATTTAAATAATAGTTAAAACAAGATAAAAATTATGGATTCAAAAGGATTAATCAACATAGAACTATTGTTTTGCACAATAATCATAATAATGATTCTTATTATTAACATTCCATTTTTAGAGCATAGCCTTGACTCATCAAAAGAGTTAAATGAAAACTCAAATGGAAGAATATTATTGGAAAGCTTATCAAATAGCATAAATCAGGTTAATTCCAATAAGATTGGATATTCAAAGAAAATAAAACTTCCTCAAACGATTAATGGATATTATTATACTGTTTTAATCCACAATAACGAAGTAATTTTAGAGTTTAATAATAAAAAGGCAAGATCTAATATCCAACAAATCAATATTGTTGACTCAGAGAATCAGTCATTAGATAATGTTCAATTGTTTAATGGGAGAACTTACATCATTAAAAAAACATTAGCCAATAATAATCAAAGCAATATTATAAATCAAAGTTCAATTTTGATTAG
>CAMODR010000138.1 GCA_946611495.1 uncultured Methanobrevibacter sp.
ATTTAACATTATGTTTTAATATTTATATTAACTATTATAATAAGTTATTTAAAAAAAGAGATTTTTTATAAAATTATCATTTCAATTTGGAGATTAGTGGTTTTATAAAATTATCTAATAATAAATAGAGATTTTTTAAAATAGTTGGATTAAGTAATATCTAAAAAATAAAAAGAGAAGCAATAGCAATAACCATTGCTTATAAAACTATTTAATAAACTTTTAATTTTCCACTATAGGTTTTCTTGTAATTATACTTGTCGCCTAAAAAAGCTTCATAATACTTATTTTCATAGTATTTAACAGGGATTGTGTATTTTTCTATGGTCCTCTTATTTTCAATTGAAAAAGTATTTTACCGTTTTTATTGACCTAACATTGTATTGTTTTTATTTAACTGGGCATGATTTAAACATGAATATTTTTTTATCAAATTACTTAATCGTAATTTCAGATTTTTTAGAAAAATTTATATTGGAATTTAAAGAGTTAATAGTAACTTTGTGTTTTCCTTTTTTCAAAGATTTTGTACTTATGAAAATCTTACCTTTGCTATTTGTCTTTTTTGCATAGGTTTTGAATTTTTTCCCAGTATAAATCTTTATTTTTACTTTAATTCCACTTAAAACTTGATTTGTTGGTTTGTGTTTTAAGGTGACTTTAAAGTATGATTTTGACTTGTATTTGTTTGCTACTTTAGGTGCTGATATTTTACCTTTGGATTTGGATATTTTTATTAATGTTTTTGCTTTGGTAAATTGGACATAACTATTGGCAGATGTTATTTCAATTTTATGAGTTCCTTTTGAAAATCTTGAAGCTTTAAAGTAGGCAATTCCATTTGTATTGGTTGTAACATAATAAGTTTTGTAATTTTTACCAGTATAAACTTTGATTTTTAATTTAACGTTCATTGTAGAATATTTGTTTTTATAATATTTTAAAATGATTTTCATTTTTTTTCCAGACTTATAGCTTGTTTTTATTTTTGCGACAGCTATTTTCACGGTTGCTTTAAAGTTGTTATATACTCCATAGATATTCTTATCATTTATGGCTTTGTTTTTTGATATTGTACAATTTAATATTGTATAATCGATGGTTGAATAAACAGAGCCTCCCTTGTTGCTTGCATAACTGTTTAATATGCTGTTTGTTATGGAACTATTCTCACAATTTAAACAAACAGCCCCTCCTTTTTTAGCAACATTATCTTTAAACTCACAATTATTAACGGTCAGATTTCCCAGCCGTGAAAAAACTCCTCCCCCATATTCGCCACCATTGTTATTCTTAAAGTTGCAATTATCTATGGTTACTGCTCCTCCAACAGAACTAATTGCTCCACCTTTTGTAGAAGCAATATTATTAATGAATTTTGAATCAATAATTTGCGCATTGGATGTTAAATTGTCTTCGAAAATTTTTATGCATATTGCAGCACCGCATTTTCCACTATTATTGATAAATGTGCAATTTTTGACAAGTGAATAGGGGCATGTATCCAATATTAATGTGCCTGAACTTAAAATGCATGAATTATTACAAAAAATGGAATCTAATATTTCTCCCTGACCAAATTCATCAAGATAGATTATGCCTCCTCTTTGTGATGTGTTATTGTTGAAAATACAGTTTTTTACATATAATGAACTTTTTTCTGGAGGATTTTTATCATCGTAGGTAGTTAATAAGACAGTGCTTAAATAAGCATTGTTAAAACCAAAATATGAATCAGAAATTTTTAAAGTTGAATTGATGAATGTTGTGATTGCGCTACCCGCTCCCCCTTTTAAATTTATTCCATTTCAAGCTACTTTCACGGATGCTGGTGTTATTTTCAAATGTGGAGTTGCATATTTCAACATATCCTCCTTTATCCGTGGATAATGCTCCTCCATTCCAATTATAGACTTTATTATTTTCAAAGACACAATTTTTAATAGTTAGATTAACATATTGATCAGTAAGAATTCCCCCTCCATTACCTCTGTCAGAGTATCCATTTACTATTGTTAAATTCTCTAAAACAATATTTAAATTGGATTTTATATGAAAACATCTGGCTAAGTTGTTTCCATCAATAGTGCAATTATCTCCAATTATTGTCAGGTTTTTTGAGATAACAACTCCATCATTTAAGGAATTATTTTCATCAATATTCTTGTCATATCTATAAGTTCCATTTATGGATATGGAAGAATTATCTTCGCTTTGATTTATTTTTTCCTGAAAATCGCTAAAGCTATATGATTCTGGAATGATTTCATTATCGTCTAATTCATAAGTTAAATTAGTATCATTCAAATCTTCAGCAAAAGTCATGGAAGTGTTTAAAAAATCAAAACGATTAATAGACAAGAAATAATAATCTTTAAATATTTCAAATGAAACCCTCCAATTTTATTAGATATTTTGTTTGAAGTTTTATATAAATATAATTTGTTGATTTTCAAGGTTCTAACATATAAAATTCAAAATAGTTTATGATTACTTAAAATTCTTATAAATAGTATTAAACCTTCTTATTTCATTTTTTTTATTAATCCTTCCGTGTTTCTATTTATCAATTAAAATTTTTATATAATAAAAAACAATAATTTGTTAAGAGATTGTAATTTTTTTCATTTGTGAATAGGTGGAAGTATGTATTATAAAATGTATTATGAAATGATGGAGCAGCCTGAAGCTATTAGAAGGACTTTTGATAATGAGCTTGAAAACATGGAGAACGTTTCCAAAATCGTTGAGTCTTGTGACAGCATTTATTTGATTGGCTGCGGTAGCTCAATTTCAACATGCTATTCGGTCAGGGATGCCTTAAGGTCTGTCAGCAATTTATCTATCACTGTATTTACAGGTTATGAATTTGCATACAGCAAGAAACTGACTGAAGATGAAAATTCAATTGTAATAGCAACATCACAATCCGGTGAAACTGCAGATACATTAGCTGCTTTAAGGAAAGCCAAGGAATATAATATCAAAACAGTTTCCATAACCAACGAGCCTCAAAGCAGCATGGCTCGAGAGGCGGATTATCCTATTATTACTTTAGGAGATACCGAAACAGCTATTTTAGGCACTAAAACTTATATCACTCAACTTGCATGTCTTTATCAAATTTTATTCAAGGCTTCAGACTATGATGAAAAGGATGAAATTTTAAATCAGCTGACTCTAATTCCTGATATTATAGAGAATCTTTTAAAAACTACTGAAGAGGATAACAAGAAACTTGCAAATGATTTAAAGGATGAAGAAGTTTTTTATTGCCTTGGAAGCGGCGTGAACTTTGGGCTTGCTTATAAGTTAGCCATGACAATGCTTATGGAAGGGGCTATAAAGCATGCTTGTCCCCTCTATTCAGCAGAGTATCGCCATGGCCTTATAGAACGAGCAGAAGATGATGTTCCATTAATATTCCTTGATGCCGATCAGGCATCTGATGTGATTACAAAAAGAGCATATGATAATGCCAATGAGATAAAAGCAAGGACTATTTTATTCAAGCTCAGCGATTATGCTGATGTAAATAAATTGCTTGCTCCTTTTATCCTTGTGATTCCTTTGGAATGGTTTGTTTACTATTTGGCTCATTTCAATGGCGAAGATCCGGGAAGCACAAGACATATTGGTAAAGTTAGATATTAATTTACAGCATATATTCTTTATTAGATTTTTTCATAAATTTTATAAATCTCATAAATTTAAAAATTATTATTTTTATACAATTTATAGAATTATAATAGTTACCTAATTTTTGTTATAGATTATTTATAAACCAACTATATCAAAAGTTTAGTTAACAACTATAAAAAAAGAGAGAAGTAAAGCTTCTCAATATTTAACATATAAAATAAATTATTTTAACAACCGATTTGATACAACTCAAATCCTTCTTCTTTAAGGCTTGAATCATAAATATTACGGCCGTCGAATATTATTTTCTGATTTAAAAGCTTGGCTATTTCATCAAAGTCTGGATTTCTAAACTCCTTCCATTCGGTTATTAAAACCAGGGCATCACAGTCTATCAATGTATCATATTTGTATTCCTGATACTCGATTTGATTCAATTGCTCATCATTATCCAAATAGTTAGGAATAGCTATTTTAAAGGTTTCCATTGCCTTGGCATCATAAACCTTGACTTTAGCTCCTCTCTTAATCAGTTCTGAAATAATTACTAGTGAGGAGGCTTCTCTTACATCATCTGTATTAGGCTTGAATGCAAGACCCCATATTCCAAAGGTCAGATCTTTCAAATCCTCTCCAAAACGGTTTATTATTTTGTTGACTAAAACCATTTTCTGTTCCTTGTTTACCTCTTCGACATTTGACAACAGCTTTGGAGTGTATCCATATGATTTAGCGGTGTCAATAAGTCCTTGAACATCCTTAGGGAAGCATGACCCACCATAACCGCATCCTGCGTAGATGAAGTTGTATCCTATTCTCTTGTCGCTTCCAATACCTAATCGAACATTTTTAACATTGGCTCCAGTAAGCTCACAGATATTAGCTATTTCATTGATGAAGGATATCTTGGTTGCAAGCATTGCATTTGCAACATATTTTGTCATTTCAGAGCTTTTGACATCCATTAAAACAAATCGGTCGTGATTGGATACGAAAGGAGCGTACAGTTTTTTAAGCGTATTAAACACTTCCTCCTTTTCAGCTCCGATTACTACTCTATCC
>CAMODR010000139.1 GCA_946611495.1 uncultured Methanobrevibacter sp.
TTTACAAATATATAAATAGTGATTGAAAAAAATATATTATCATGACTGAAGAAAATTATATGGAAACAGGCCGACTTGAAGCATTTTATGATGCGATAATTGCTATTATAGTAACTGTACTTGTTTTAGAATTGCCACAACCTGCAACTGCAAGTTTTGCATCTATTTGGGCTTTAAAAACATCTTATTTTGCTTATTTAATAAGTTTTTTAGTCTGTGCAAACCTATGGCAATATCATCATATAATTTACAATCACGTTAATAAGATTGATAGGAGAATCATTTGGCAAAATATTGTATTAATGTTTGTATTCTCATTAATACCTTACATTACAATATTTGTGGCTAATCATCCAAATTCATTCATTCCTCAGGCACTATACGGTTTAGATTTTATTATAGTTGATATAATCTTATTCTATATGGCTAAATCCCTGCTTAAATTAAATTCGGAAAATGAAGAATATTTAAAAGGAGCAATAAACTTTAAAGAAGCATTATTAATGCCATTTGTAATATTCATTATTGGATTCATCATTGCACTTTTAGGCTATCCTATTGCAATCAGCATCTGCTGTTTAATTACAATCGTTAGGTCAATATATCATTCCCTAACTTCATGAAAACATAAAAAATAGATAAAATAACAGATTAAAAAAAAGGTTTAATGAAAAAAAACACAAAAGATAATGAAAAACAGCCCTACAAACATTTTGGTCAAGGTTTTTGAGCCGAAGGCCAAAAAAGCTTGAACTAGTAAACATCCTTTTTCATGACTTCTCTAAGGACTGCAGTTGCATAAGAGCCCTTGTCAATAGAGAATTCACACATTACACCATCTTCAGTTGCTTTCGCACTTGCATCCCACACTTGGAACCTCATAGCTCTTCTAAGACCATGACTTCCTAAACGAGGCATCTTAGGCACTTCAAAGTCTGCTTTAGTCAATCCATAACTAGTTAAGATTTCCTCTTCCATCTTGCCTACTTCTCCGCCAGCAAATGGAACTTTAGTACCATATAAAGGGCATGTCTGATTGATTTCAAATGATGAAACCATTTCCTGAAACTCTTCTGGAGTTTTATCCCTTACTATACGCTCTTCCTTGTCAATAACTATATCTCCATCGATATACTTATCCATACCCATAGCCACACGCTCACTTACAGCAGCATTGAATAGGAATGACTGATAAGCATGAACAAACATCCTTTGCAAAGGCTTTGGAAGAGCATGAATTGCATTCTTATAAGCCTTATCAGACAATTCTACCTTAGACTTGTCAACATCTTCAACATCAATTCCTTCCTCTTCCGCGATTTTTCTGATAGCTCTTCTCTCTTCCTTCAAAAGTACCTTTATCATCATCTTCTCATAACGCATTCCCGGATGCATCAATTCAAGAGCCTTTTCCATATCTCCATCATCATAAGCCTGACGGGCATTTCTGGAATCTTCGCTTTCTTCAGGAGAAGGATTTCCAATATAACGTCTTACAGCCTCTTTTAAGTCATTTTGAATAAGAGCCTCTCCAACCAAATGAGTGTTGGTTCTTGGCTTTCCGAATCTTTGCCAACCGAAGTAGTTAGGAACTCCAGTCTTTTCAAGGGTCTTTAGGATAGCATCTGCCCTTGCTGCAGCATCTTCTATAGCTTTTTTTCTCACATCCGCATCTTCACTGTCCATACCTTCAATATCCTTAACAAGTATTCTGAACTTGTTTCCTTTAAGCTGACCCATTCTAAGTTTTTTTCTTCCTCTGATTACTTTTAAAAACTCAGTGTTATGAATAGTTCCAGCCAAGTCTTCAACTTGCTTGAACTGCTCTTGCGAATCCATATTAGCAATACAGATCCATTGACGAGTAATGGCTTTTTTATCTTTCATTCCTGCAAAGCCCATTCTTTTTCTGTCTATGTGAAGGTCTCTTGCAATATCTAACAATACATCAAGTGTGGTTCTTCCTAACTTTTCAATCCAGATATAAATATTAGGCCCTTCACCATCTGGAATCACTTCTGGAATCTCTTCCACATAAAAGTCTTCCCAACGATTTCTTATTGTTCCGCCGATACCTTCTTCCTCTGTTACATAAGTATTTGCATTAAGCATAGCCATTCCTCTAAAGACAATTTAAATGATTTTTTAAATGATAATAATTAATAATTTTCAAATAATTTTTATAATTAAACTAAATTTTATAATTAAACTAATTTTTATAAAAGATAATTATAAATGATTTTAAAAAATTTTTATAATAATTATTAAAAATGAAAAAATAACTTTTAAAAAATAGTATTTTTAAAAAAGGAATAATAAAAAACAGCATTTTTAAAAATTGAATTATAAAAAATGCCCTGGCCGGGATTTGAACCCGGGGAATGGGATCCGCAGTCCCACGTGTTATCCAAGCTACACCACCAGGGCAGACATATGAAATAATGAAATTAAAAATAGATAATTAAATATTAGTTAACATTTCATTATTAAATAGTATGTTAATTCCAGTATATAAATATGAGCATTTTTAAGACATTTTTTAGATAAAATTACAAAACTATAAAACTTTAAATTTAATTAGCCACTTTAAAAATATAAAGTTTATATGAATAGTTTCCATAATTTCTAATGGCTAGAGAAACATCACCAGAGTCTTCAAAATCACCATTAGATGATAACACTTCACCATTTAACTGATTAGTTTCTATAAAAGAGTAATGATAATTCTTATAATTATAATCATCATTAAAATAACTTGCAAAAAACTCATCAAGTAGATTTTTTACATCTCTTCTTGATGATATGGAGTTATTATTAGAAGACAAAATATAAGAAACCTTCTCTAGAATAGAGTAATCTCGCCCATCAATTTTAGAAGACATTATTTCCATAATATCTTGACTTGTCTTAAGATGATGGCTCTCCTCGGATAAACTGGGAGTTTCCATATCTAGAATCATATTAAAAGAAACAAGAACAATCATAATTAGAAATATTGATAAAATTGCATCAACAAGAGATAGAAAACCTTTTTTATCATTGATTAAATTCTTCATATTTACACCTAAACGACTTATATAGAATTTAGTAAGTAAATATTAGATTTTATATTATAAAAAGCTTTTTAAAGTATTATTTTAAGTCAAGATTGATTTTAAGTTGTAAAATTGACCTAATAATAATAAATTGATATAAAATAAGAAAATAAAATGAAAAATAAATAAAACAATGAATATTAAAAAAATATGAAAGTAAAGAAAAATTAATAAAAGGGATTAAAAGCCCATAACTACTTTATAGCAGTTACAGTCATCCATTGAACATACTTATCTGAAATGGAAAAGTGATCATAATCATCATCTATTGTAAAGACCTTTCCATCGAACTTAATTATTTCCTTTTTATGTTTTCCATCCCTAAGATAAGCCTTTATTTCATTAAAATCATTTTGAGCCAAAAACTCGCATAGCTCTATATCATCATATACAGTCATATTCATTAGCTTTTCGGAAAGTTTCATTATTAGATTATCAGCACCATTTGATTCACAACCAATCAAGAACATTCCACCAGGTTTCAGAACCCTTTTAACCTCAGCAAATGACTTAACAATATCTGGCCAAAAATAGACTGTTTCAAATGCAGTGACAATGTCAAATGTATCATCTTCAAAAGGCAAGTCCAATACATTTCCCTCATGGATCTCTACACGACCTTGAGCGATAAGGTTTTGATTAACTTCCTTAGAAAGGTTTACGCTTTCTATACTATAATCAACACCATAAACCTTTTTAGCCTCTTTAGCCATACGGTTGATATTCATTCCTCCACCACATCCAACATCTAATATGATATCATCTGGAGAAATGTCTAAATGCTTTAAACCCCATAATGAAACAGGAGTATGTTCCTTATTCATTGATTTAAGTTGAATATTTCCTAATTTCCCTTGAGGATTTCCCATATTCTTAAAAAAGCCCATAATTACACCTGCAATTTAATAAGATTAATGAAAATAATAAAAAATTTTTAGATTATCCCATATAAAAAAAATATTTTTATTGATATATTATTATTCTATTCAATAATATAAAAGTTTTGGTATGCCTAAATATAAATAATTAGAACATGACTGCGATAATAAGATTTAAAAAAATAAAGAATACCTAATAATATTATCTAAAAATGTGAATAAAGGAAAATGAGGCATGATTTTGCTTAAAGGTTTATAAGACTAAAAAACAAAAATAAAAGTGATGAATTGGACAATGAATTTAATTATAGGGAATGGAATATCATTCATAGCAGGCATTTTCATAATATTAAGCATGTGGGTAAATGATCCAAAGAAAGCTTACAAATACCAGTTTCTAAATGCTTTTATCCTTGCTATTTCATCTATATTCTTTTTTTCATGGACTGGAGTGACAACCATGGCAATTGCCGCTCTAAGAAATGCCTTAGTCTATAAAGACAAGCTTACACTTCCCTTAGCAATAGTTTTCTGCATAATAGCAGTAGCATTAGGATTTATTATAAACAATTATGGACTAATTGGATGGCTTCCTATAATTGCTATTTTAGAGATTACAATCTGCAACTATTGCCTAAAATCAATTAAACCTATCAAAATAAGTTTTATAGTAAATAGCGCAATTTATATCATTTATTTTGTAGC
>CAMODR010000140.1 GCA_946611495.1 uncultured Methanobrevibacter sp.
AATGGATTAAAATGGACTGAAATAGATGACCATAACGATTGGGAAAATGCTCAAAAGCTTGTAGATGAATTGGAAGGTTAAATTAATAATTATGGCTAAATACAGGAATAATTATAAAAAATAGGTATATTGAGTGAAAAAATGATTAAGAACATAAACGGCAGAGATAGAATATTCTATCTGGATGAAGTTAGGGCATTAGCAATCCTATTAGTGATACTATGCCACATCATTAGAGAATTTTGCAAAATACGGCCAGCAGGATCTTTAGGATGGACTGCTAGTGGCATCCTAATAGATTTTGGTGTGATAGGTGTTCCATTATTCCTGATGATAAGCGGTGCATTATTATTGAATAGGGATTATGAATTGCCTGATTTTCTAAAGAGAAGATTTTCTAGAATACTTATACCTTTCTTATTTTGGGCAATACTTCTTCCGATTTACAAGATAGTTATCTATCCGAAAGACCCAAGCAAATATCTGACATTGTTTCTGGATGGGCAATATTGGTTCATCTGGATGTTGATAGGGGTTTATCTATTCTTGCCTATTATCAATTCATTCGTAAAGGAATATGGAATTAAAGGAGTTGAATATTTCCTAGCGATATGGTCTGTAACCTTAATATTGAATACATTTGGAATGTATCCATTCCATAATCTTGATTTAAGCTATTTTGCAGGATATCTCGGCTATATAGTCTTAGGTTATTATTTAAGCGTTAAGGAGTTTAACATAAAGGACAGATACATGATTTGGATAGGCCTTTTATTGTTCATTGTCTTTACTGCAATCAATATGAGATATACCTTAACACATATTAAGGTTGGAGCAATAACAGAGCACGCATTAAAATACTACTTATATCAAACAGTTGTCGTTGCACTCCAAAGCGCTGGCGTATTCCTATTCATTGAATATATAGCAAAATACGCTTCAAAACATAAAAGCTCATTTGAAAATAAGATATATTCATTCTTTAAGGACACATCAATGTATAAGATTATTTATTCAATAAGCGTATGCAGTTATGGAATATTTTTAGTTCATTATTTTGTCATTTATGGCATCAGATGGATCAGCAAGAATATAGTTCCAATCTATTCAAAAAGCGTTCTATACCTTCCGCTTACATTCATTGTAGTTACATTAGTCAGCTGGCTTATAATATATGTCTTAAGCAAAATACCTTACTTAAGAGAAATTAGCGGTGCACATTAAAAAGATAATAATGAAGGGACAAAAAGAATAAAAGCCAAAAAAGGGATATAGAATTGAAAGATATTTATAAAAAATATAAAAAGAACTAAATAATAATAAAAAACCGAATTTAATCAAAAAGGAATTGTTAAAATGGTAAATAAAGGATTCATAAAAGGATTTGTACGTAAATTTGTAAAGTATGGTGTAAGAGCACTATACTACATTGGAACTTATATATTTTCCCCTAAAGACAACATTATCCTTTTTGAATCAAGCAATGGCCGTAATTACACAGGAAATCCAAGATTCATTTATGAGGAACTCTTAAGACAGGGATTGGATAAGGAATATGAATGCGTATGGGTATGCATGAATCCTAATGAGCAGGAAATTCCAGGAAATCCTAAAAAAGTTAAAAAATCACATTTTAAGTTTTTATATTACACTATCAAAAGCGGAACATGGGTCCTTGACTCAAGACACCTTTACTACCTTAGAAAAAACAAGAAGACAAGATATATTCAAACATGGCATGGCACTCCCCTTAAGAAATT
This sequence comes from uncultured Methanobrevibacter sp., assembly GCA_946611495.1. Lineage (GTDB taxonomy): Archaea > Methanobacteriota > Methanobacteria > Methanobacteriales > Methanobacteriaceae > Methanobrevibacter. The sequence continues at coordinate 1,761 of CAMODR010000140.1, forward strand.
AGGATTGGATATGGACTATGTCAATATGAGCGGAAATCATGATATTGAAAGATACCATGATGACTTTAAGAAAAACAGTGCAGACTGGCAATATCTTATATCACAAAATAGCTATTCAAGCGAAATATTCAAAAGAGCCTTTGCATTTAATGGAGAGATGCTTGAAATAGGATATCCCCGCAATGACATTCTAGTCAATAACAATAATAAGGACTTTATCGATGGGATAAAATCCAAATTCAATATACCTACAGATAAGAAAGTGATTCTTTATGCTCCAACCTGGAGAGATAATGAATATTATGGCAGCGGAGAATACAAGTTTGCAACAGAAATGGACTTTGATGAAATGAAGGAATCATTATCTGATGACTATGTATTGATTGTAAAATATCACTATTTGGTTAAGGATCCTATCGATTGGAAGAAATATGATGATTTCATAATAGAATGCGATGCAAAATGGGACATTCAAGAGCTATATTTAGTCTCTGACATTCTAATTACCGATTACTCTTCAGTCATGTTTGATTATGCATTGCTTAGAAGGCCTATGATATTCTTTGCATATGATTTGGACTTTTACAAGGACAGCCTAAGAGACTTTTATTTTGATATGATTGAAGAAGTTCCAGGCCCAATAGTTGAAGATACAGCCCACCTTATTCAGGAAATAAGGAATTTGAATAATGGAGATTATGAATCCAAATATGGACAAAAGTACGATGCTTTCCAAAATAAATTTAATGAGTTTGATAAGGGAACTGCTTCTAAACAAATCATTGACTTAATTAAAGAAAGAAAATGATAAAACAAGCAACATTACCCATTATAAATGATAAAAATCAAAAGAGAGCAAAATAATAAAGAAAATCACTAATAGATATAAAAAATAATTAATTAAAATAAGTTATGGATATGGATGATACAATGGATTATAAGGAATTTGAATTAGAAGAAGGTTTTACATTAAGACAAGGGGAGAAATATAACGCTCTTTTTAAAAATAATAAACCTAAAGTTGTTTTAACACCAAAACAATTCGTTTATAATAGAATATTTGACTTTAAACCAAAAGCTGATTCCATATCTCTAAAAAAAGATAAAATTATCATAAAATTTGAAGTGATGAGCAAGAAGTATCCAGACTATGATTTAAGCAAATATTGTGTGGAACTGGGCTACAATGAATATAAGTTCACTAAAAAGTCAGATAAGTATATTGTAGAAATACCATATGACTCAATAAGCATTTCTGGAAAATCTGCAGGAGTATATCTAAAATATACAGATGCCAATGGCTTTTCATTCAGAAGAAAATTCTTGACTATGAGAGACCTGTCAATGAGAATCCGAAACAAGTTCTTCAACAAGAAAGAAGAGACTGTCTCAAAAGACCGTGAGCTTTACTACAGTGACATTGTTTTCTATGAAAACCATAGCATTTTTTTCTATGAGACATGGAACGGATACTTATCTTTTTCATATCGTGAAATAAACATTACAGATGATGCAAAAGAGCAAAAGAAGATTAAAAAAGCATTCAATCAATATAATAACGATAAGAAGAATAATAAAAATATACCTTCCATTGTGCTTTATGAGAAGTTCTGTGGAAAATATGAGGAAAGTGCAAGATATGTCTATGAAAGGCTTATAGATGACGGATGTGAAAATGTCTTCTTTATCCTCAGCAAGGATAGCGAATACAGAGAGAAGGTTGGCGAAAAATATAGGGCAAATATAATTGATAAAAACTCCATAAGACACTATTATGAATATTTCAACGCTAAAGCATTTATAACAACAGAATCAATAAACCATGCCATAGATATTGCAACCTACAGCTCAACTACCAGAAGAAGGCAATACTGGGAAAACTATTACTATATCTTCTTGCAGCATGGTGTAATGTATGCATATTCCTTGAAAGGCAGATACGACTTTGAAAAAGGCAAAGGATTTGGAGACAATTCTTATGTTGTAGTTTCATCTGAAACAGAGGCAAATCACTTTATTGAAGATGGAAAATTTGACAGAGAGGATTTAATCAAATCTGGCCTTCCTAAATTTGACCATTCCATAAAAAATGAGGATGCCGATAAGATCCTCATTATGCCTACCTCAAGAAGTTTTGAACATTCAACAATAAGAGACGACACTAAAAACTCAACATACTATAACTTTTCTAAAAGCATTATAGAAAGCGTTCCTGATGATTTGAAGGATAAGATAGTATTCATCCCACACCCTCTTGTCAATGCAATCTTTGGAAAAACCGACCTTGAAAAGTATATGCCTAGCGAATATAGCTATGATGAGCTGCTTAAAAACACACGTCTTCTCATTACAGATTACTCCTCAATATCATATGACGCATTCTACAGAGGCTGTAATGTAATATTTGCTTGGATGGAAAAGGAAATGTGCTTAAGCAAGCTTGGAATTGAGCTTAAGCTAAATGACGATAATGCATTTGCAGACATTGCCTATGATTATGATAAATTAGGGGAACTTATCGAAAAGAACTACTATGGTAGCCATAGCGAAGAGAATATAAGAAAATATAATGACATTGTAGAATTCCATGACAACAAGAACACTGAAAGACTTATTGATTACATTTATAACACTAACATTTTCCCTGAAAAGGCTAAAAAATATGATATGGAGGATGCCTGCATAAGTGGAGTCAGTTCCAGACCTTATACCGGAAAAGCTATTCGCCTTCCAAAGCTTAAGGTAAGCATAGATGGCAAAAAGCTCGTTAAGGACCTTGATTTTAAGGTAAAATATAAGGACAATGTGTCAATTGGCACTGCCACCTGTGAAATAATAGGATTGGGAATATATTCAGGCTCAAAATCAGTCAGTTTCCAAATCAAGAAAAACATTAAAAAAGCCAAATATAG
>CAMODR010000141.1 GCA_946611495.1 uncultured Methanobrevibacter sp.
AGATTGAATAATTTGAACTTTAGATTGTAATGATTTGAATTTTAGATTGAAATTTCGTTGTGTTATTTTAGAAATTATAAGTTTAAACTCTAATTATATAGGAGGAAAAGTAATGAATAGAAAGATCTATCCATTACTTAATTTTTTCAAAAGTTCAATAGGCATATTCAAAATATTAAATTAAACTAAATTAACGGATTTAGGTTTAATGAATTAAGAGATTAATCCAATCTAGAAGTATTGGATTAATTCTTCTTCATTATTTATTGATTTTGGCCTCACTTTTTCCATAGCTTCGTCGAAGAATTTTGCTGAAACCTCTTCTGCCTCAATGTTATCTCTTAAGGCAAGCATTGCAGCTTCACGGCAAACTGCTTCAATGTCAGCTCCAACATATCCTTCTGCACGTTTAGCCAATTTCTTAAGTTTGACATCTTTTGCAAGAGGCATATCTTTAGTGTGTACCTTGAATATTGCAAGTCTTGCTTCCTCATTAGGAGCATCTACCTTAATGTGCCTGTCAAATCTTCCTGGCCTCATAAGACCTGGATCAATAATGTCTGGCCTGTTGGTTGCTGCAATGATTGCAACATCTTCAAGCTCTTCAAGACCGTCCATTTCAGTTAACAATTGATTGACAACACGTTTAGTAACTCCAGAATCACCAGCTTCACCACCTCTGCTACTTGCAATTGAATCAATCTCATCGAAGAAAATTACAGTAGGGGCAGTTTGTCTTGCTTTTCTAAAGACTTCTCTTACACCTTTTTCAGATTCACCAACCCATTTGGATAATAGCTCAGGCCCTTTTACAGCAATGAAGTTAGCTTCACTTTCATTTGCTACAGCCTTTGCAAGCATAGTCTTACCAGTACCTGGAATACCATATAATAAGGTACCTTTAGGTGGCCTTACACCAAATTCCTTAAATTTGTTAGGATATTTTAAAGGCCATTCAACAGCCTCTTTCAATTCTTGTTTAGCATCATCTAAACCACCTACATCATCCCAAGTGACATTTGGAACTTGTACAAGAACTTCTCTGAGTGCTGAAGGTTGAATCTCTCTTTGTGCAGATTTAAAATCATCTTTAGTGACTACAAGTTTTTCTAAAACTTCAGGAGGGATTTCATCATCAGATCCTAAATCTGGAATGATTCTTCTTACAACTCTCATAGCTGCTTCCTTAGCCAATGCCTCAAGGTCAGCACCTACAAATCCATGGGTTGTCTCAGCAATTTGATCTAAATCAACATCATCTGCAAGAGGCATTCCTCTTGTGTGAATTTCCATAATCTCTTTACGTTCATCCTTATCTGGAACGCCTATCTCAATTTCACGGTCAAATCTTCCAGGTCTTCTTAAAGCCCCGTCAAGGGAATCTGGCCTGTTGGTTGCACCAATAACAACCACTTGACCTCTAGAATTAAGACCATCCATCAAGGTTAAAAGCTGTGCAACAGTTCTCCTTTCCACTTCTCCTTGGGTTTCTTCACGTTTAGGAGCAATTGCATCTAATTCATCAATAAATATGATTGAAGGTGCATTCTCTTCTGCTTCTTCAAAGAATTCCCTTAAGTTCTCTTCAGATCCACCTACATATTTGCTCATGATTTCAGGACCATTGATTACAATGAAGTGTGCATCACTTTCATTTGCTACAGCCTTTGCAAGCAATGTCTTACCGGTTCCAGGAGGACCGTGCATTAATACTCCTTTTGGAGGAGCTATACCTAATTTATCAAATAATTCTGGTTTCTTAAGAGGAATCTCAATCATTTCCCTTACCTTTTTGACTTCCTCTTTCAAACCACCAATATCATCATAACTAATGTCTACAAGATTTGAGACACCTTCAAGTTTAGAAACATCTACAGGCTCTTCATTGATTTCGACCTTTGTATTTGGTCCTACCTTTACGACTCCTCCTGGATTAGTGCTTACAACTGCCAATTTGATTTGGCTCATTGCACCAATGCCTGGAACATTCATAATATCATCAAAGATATCATCAAAGAATCCGCTACCCATAGCTCTTCTTTGTGGAGTTTTTATACCAGTATTTACTAAATCACCTTGAACCATTACTTGGTTTCTAAATGCGGCATTAGTATCTCCGCCGATTCTGATTCTTGTATCAATAGGAGCTAAAACTACTTTTTTAGCCTCTTTTGCTTCTGCCCTTTTAATAGTAACTTCTTCACCTATGGAAGCACCTGAATTTTTACGGGTAGTACCATCTATCCTAACGATTGTTTCCATATCTGATTGGGAAGCGATTGCAATAGCTGCAGTGGTTTTAGATCCTGTGATTTCAATTAAGTCACCATCCTTTAAACCAAGTTTAAACATGGATTCCATATCCAGTTTTGCAATATTCTTTCCTACATCTTTTTGAGATAAGGTTTCTGCAACTTTGATTTTAAGTTCTACATCAGCCATATTTTCAACTCCCTTTTGTTTTTTTAATAAATAAGATTGAATTTTGAAATAAATTTTTTTAATAAATAAAATTGATTTTTAATAATAAATAATAAATATCATAAATTTTTGAGCGATAATGATTCTCAATGAAAGAAAACAATGTGAGAATTGTTTTCAATGATTGAAAGTTACAAATCTTAAGAAATAATCAATAATCATTGTTTAACAGAAATATCAACAGAATAAAACCAATACTTAAATCAGATCAATAATTTAAATCCGAATCCAATAATTTAAAATAATCCATGGTATTTGATAAATAAATAAAAATTGAAATCGTTTCACAAATACATTAAAATTAAACTAAAGACAATACCATAAATTAATTTAAATTACCAAATAAAGATTTATTAATCATTAATCAATTATTTAAAGTATCAATTTAAATAAAATTCCATAATTCATTTTATCCAATTATTTTAATTAAAATAGATTAATTATCATAATCAAATAAGAAATTAAAAGAATCTTATAAAATTTTACCAACAATTATTAATTTAAATCTTTTAGTAAGTTTTTGTAACTAAATAATACTTGAACTTCATCATATATAAATGTTTGCATTTTATTAACAAAAAGTTATTTTAATTTAAAATCCGATAAAAATTTAAAAAATAATATTAAAAGATTAGTTCATTAATTAGAAGAATTATATTAATTGTATTATAAATTAAATTAATAATCAAACTCTAAAATAAAAAATAAATCTTAAAAATAAAAATAAATTATAGTAACTTAAATAGAAAAAATAGATAAAAATACTGACAAATAAAAAAAATAATCCCCATAACTTAAAAAAGAAAAAATAAAACTAGAGAAACAATGAAAAATAAGTATCCAAGAGACTAAAAAAAATGACATTTTTTCTTAATTTTTAGTCATACCTAAAACTCTTAATTCTTTTCCAATTTTACATAATATAACAGAATATTTAAATAAATAGGAAAATTAGATAAAAGAAGAAGAAAATTAGTAAAAAAACAAACAATCATGCAAAAAATATTGTTTAACCTAGTGAAATGTCTAAAAAATGATAAATATATAAACTAAAAGAGATATATACTTAATCACATTACGATAACTAATAAGTTATTGTAATAGGAAGTGAAAAAATGAATGATTTATTTAATTTACAAGGACAAGTCGCTGTAGTAAGCGGAGCATCCTCCGGTATTGGAGTAGATATGGCAAAAGCATATGCAAGATATGGTGCAAACATTGCAATTACCGGAAGAAGGAAAGAAAGATTAGACCAAGTTGCAGAAGAAATCAAAGAAATTGGTGTAGACTGCATAGGTGTAGTTTGTGATGTAACCGATACTGAAAGTGTAGAAAACTGTGTTAAAGAAATCATGGATCACTATGGAAGAATTGATATCCTCCACAACAATGCAGGATATGGTGCAACCAAAGAAGCAGAATTATTAACTGACGAAGAATGGAACATGACTGTAGACGTAGACCTTACTGGTACCTTTAAAATGTCCAGAGAAGTTGCACGTGAAGCAATGATTCCACAAGAATACGGAAGAATTATTAACACCGCATCAATGTTCGGTTTAGTCGGAACTATGGTAACTCCTACCTCCCCATACGCAGCAGCAAAAGGTGGAGTAGTAAACTTAACCAGACAATTAGCAGCAGAATGGGCTAAATACAACATAACTGTAAACGCAATCTGCCCAGGTACCTTCCCAACAGAACTCACCCGTTCAACCATTGACAACGATGAGTACAAAGCATACACTAAAACTGTAGTACCAGTAGGAAGATCTGGTGTAGACGGAGAATTAGACTCAACCGTTGTATACTTAGCATCCCCTAAATCCAGTTACGTAACTGGACAAGCAATTGCTGTAGACGGTGGATACACTATTATATAATTGAAAATTTATTTTTCAATTATTTTTTTTCTTTTTTTTTCAATTTAACTCACTTATTTTCATTCTAAAAACTATTTTTAAATTTAAATACATTATTAATTTTAATACTCTTTTTATGAATTTTCATAATAAGCATTATATTTCTTAGATTATTCTCTTTTTTGATAGATAATTATAGATAAAATTAAATAATTTTAATGAAATTAAAAAAAGAACCTATAAAATAAGAAAAGAAGACTATTAAAAAGAAGTATTAAAACCAAAGAATGAAAAAATAACTAAAAATAACTAAAA
>CAMODR010000142.1 GCA_946611495.1 uncultured Methanobrevibacter sp.
TTCCAAGAGGCAAAGCAGCCTTAAAGCTTACTTGACCTTTTGAATTTGTAGCGAAAGCCAAGTCAGTGTATTTCTTATTAGTGATATAGACTCTGACTTTTATAATAGCACCTGAAACAGGTTTTTTAGTTTTCTTATCAGTTAACTTGATAATTGCAGTTGCTGCAGAGTTGTAGTAGATAACCCTATTGCTTGCAGACAATACTCCAACCTTTTTGGTAATGGTTATGTTCTTGCTTACAGAACTTGCCTTAATGTTTGAGTCATTATCGACAATGGTAACCGGATATTTTCCGCCATATAAGTTTAAGTTAAATCCAGCCTCACCGCTTAAATTGGTTGTAGCGTTGTAGGTTGTATAATTCTTACCGTTTAACATGATTTTAAATTGAAGTCTTACTAACTTAAGAGCTTCACCTGTTGCTGCATTAACAACTTTAAATGTGTACCTTTTGCCGCTTCCAACTTCTGTTACAAGGTTGCTTGCTTGTATTTTAGCATTTACAGTATTGACAGTGATTGGAAGTGTAGCGTTTTGAACAACTTTCAAGCTGTCATTTCCGCTGAAAGTAAGGTTGTATGTTCCTGCATTAAGAGCAGTGTAATTATAAACCAATCCACTGGTATCAAGGTCCTTGTTCATAAGTTCATTAGGAATGGTAATCATTCCATTAGCGTCAGTTGTGAATTCCTTGGAAGTGGTTAAAGAAGTTCCATTTCCAAACTTATAGAAGTAGACGCCGCTTACCTTAATTGTTTGATTAACGATAGCTTCTCCAGTAAGATTATCTAAAACCTTAAAGGTGAAGTTTCCAGATTGATAATCAAGAACAGTTGTAACAGGAACGATAGTGATGTTTGTTACAGGACCGTCATACTTAGTTGAATTGTTAGTATTGTTTCCAGAGCTATTTGTAGCATTGCTGGATGTGCCACTGGAATTAGTTGCATTTGAGCCAGTGCCATTAGTATCTGCTACAGTTACATCTGTAGCATTGCCATCGGAAGCTGCATCTGAATCAGCGAATAATTGATGGCTGTCTTTAATAGCAATATCACTGATTTCATCCATATCCACATCAGCGTCAACTGCTGCAATATCTGCATCTGCAGCTGATGCTGCAGCTATGCTTAATAATAGAAAAATGGATAATAAAGAAATCAATAATATGTTAGAATTAAATTTCATGAATTAATTATCCTCCATTAAGAATATAAATTTAAAAATTTAATATAATTTCTCTATAAAAAATAAATAATTACCTATTTTTATCATATTTGAATAGCAATTATTTGAATGTATTTCTTCTAAAAGAATTTATTAAAAACTTGGTTTAGTAAACAAACACTGTTTAGTTGTTTTTAATAAATTTAGAACTGTATTATCCTTTACTTAAAATCATTATGTAAAGATAATATTACATTACATAACTATTTTTTGTTTTTATAGTATTTAATAATTTTTATTTAATAAATATTAAAATATACTTAAATTAATTATGTGTTAAAAGATAAATTTAGTGAAAAATTTGAAAAAATGAGTTAATTTTTGAATAAAATGATATGATTTAGATTTGAATGATGAAAAAATCAAAAAATTAAATGATATTACATTATTTTAAATTAAAATAAAATAAAGTTATTTATATATGGCCAATAATATATTAATATTAAATTATAGTAGAGAATTTATTCTGAAAAGAAACTAAATCAAAAAGATAAGAAAAAATTAATCTGATAAGAAACTAAATCAAAAAATTATTATCATAATGTATCTATTAAGTAGGTGTTAAATTGAAGGAATTTAAGCTTAAATCACCATATAAACCATTAGGAGATCAACCAAAAGCTATCGAATCATTATCTGAAGGGATAAAAAAGGGATTGCATGAACAAACATTGCTAGGTGTAACAGGTTCTGGAAAGACCTACACCATGGCAAACATTATAGAAAAGGTCCAAAAGCCAACCCTTATCATATCACATAACAAGACCCTTGCTGCACAGCTTTATGAAGAGTTTAAGGTCTTTTTCCCAGATAATGCAGTTGAATACTTTGTCAGCTATTATGATTATTACCAGCCTGAGGCTTATGTGCCTAGAACAGACACATTCATTGACAAGGAAGCTTCAATCAATGAAGATATAGACATAATGAGACACTCTGCCACACAGTCACTTCTATCACGTGACGATGTGATTGTAGTAAGCAGCGTTTCCTGCATTTATGGTATAGGTTCACCTGAAGACTATGGAGAATTCGCATTTGCAATAAATGTTGGAGACATTTACGAGCGTAATGATATTCTTAGAAAGCTCATTTTCATGCAATATGAAAGAAACGATATTGCATTTGAAAGGGGTCAGTTCAGGGTAAGGGGAGATGTTATTGAAATCAATCCGGTTCATGGAACACCTCCAATAAGAATAGAGCTCTTTGGTGATGAGATTGATGCAATCAGCCTAATTAATCCTGTAACTGGAATAAAGGAAGAAAGCCTAAACAGATACATGATATTTCCAGCAAAGCACTTCGTAGTAGGCGCTGATAGAATGGATCAAGCTCTAAAGGACATTAATGAGGAGCTTGAATCAAGGCTTAATGAATTAAACCTTGAAGGACGATACCTTGAAGCCCAAAGGCTTGAGCAAAGAACCAGATTTGATATAGAGATGCTACAAGAAATGGGATACTGTCCTGGAATCGAAAACTATTCCATGCACTTATCAGGAAGAAACTGGGGAGACATGCCATATTCTCTTCTTAAGTATTTTCCAGATGACTACTTGACCATCATAGACGAGTCTCACGTAACAGTCCCACAGATTAGGGGAATGTACAATGGAGACAGAGCAAGGAAAGAAACTCTTGTAAACTATGGATTCCGTCTTCCTTCAGCAAAGGAAAACAGACCTTTAAGGTTTGATGAATTTGAAGCATCACAAAACCAGGTCCTTTATGTATCAGCAACTCCTGGACCATATGAGCTGTCAAGAAGCCAGAATGTTGTTGAGCAGATCATCCGTCCAACAGGACTTGTAGACCCTAAAATCATTATAAGGCCTGTCCAAGGCCAAGTGGAGGACCTGCTTGGAGAGGTAAGGAAAAAAGTAGAAAAAGACCAAAGGGTTCTTGTCACTACACTTACAAAAAGAATGGCAGAAGACCTTACAGACTATTATGCAAAGATAGGAGTCAAGGTAAGATATCTCCACTCTGAAATAGATACATTAGAAAGGGTAGAAATCATTGATGACTTAAGAAGAGGAGAATTTGACGTCCTTGTTGGAGTAAACCTATTAAGGGAAGGTCTTGACCTTCCTGAAGTCGGACTTGTAGCCATATTAGATGCAGATAAGGAAGGATTCCTAAGGTCTGAAACATCACTTATTCAAACTATAGGAAGGGCTGCAAGGAATGTTGAAGGTGAAGTGCTCATGTATGTTGATGAGATGACAGACTCTGTCAGAAATGCTGTAGACATAACAAACAAGAGAAGAAAACTGCAAATGGCATACAATGAAAAGTATAACATTACACCGAAAACAACCTCAAGAACATTGAAAGAGAAAAAGGAAACTGTTCCTAAAGCACCATCTAGAGACGACTTAAGAGGAATGCCTAAGGATGAACTAAAACTATTAATCCAAGACCTAGAAGCAGAAATGAAAGAAGCCGCTAATAACTTAGAGTTTGAAAGAGCAGCAAGCATAAGGGATCAAATAGTAGCTTTAAAAAGCATTAAAAAATAAAATAGCTTAAAAACTAAAAAAAAAACAAAAAATAGCATTTAAAAAAAAGTGAATAAGACTGAAATTTAAAAAAAAAGATTAGTAAACACAAAAATAAGTAAAAAATTTTGGTCAAGGTTTTTTGGCCGAAGGCCAAAAAAGCTTGAGTCATACATCCTTAAGCACAGAATTCCTAAATACGATTATCGCTTCATCGTCTGGATTTAATTCTAGTGCGTTATCTAAACATTTAATGGCATCTGCATTAAGTCCTAATTGACTTAAGACCATACCCTTATATTTCCAGTAAGTGGGATTATGAGGGTCTAAGTTAATTGCCCTATCAAAACAGGAATTAGCTTCATTAAAACGGTCCACAGCAAATAATGTCATTCCTTTTAAAAACCAAGTCTTATCGTTTTCAAAGTCGATTTCCAATGATTTGTCATATGCTTCAATAGCCTCATCGGTTCTACTTAAAAGACTTAATGTGCTTGCTTTCATATTCCAAGCTTCACAACGTCTGCTGTCTTCTTTTAATGCTTGTTGATATGCATCTAAGGCATCTTCATATTTGCCTTCTTTTCTTAAAGCATCTCCTACTTCCATTATTTCATCAAATCTCATTTAAACCACCGGAGTTAATTTGATTAAGTAATTAGATTAAAAATTTTCATATTTTTTAATTAATTCTATATTTATTAACACGTGTTAATAAAATTATTGATTAAACATAATAACAAATAATTAAGATAAAAAATTAGAAAAATTAAAAAAAAATAAAATAAAGGAAAAAATAAAAAAAGATGAATTAAACAAATAATTCATCCAAATCGTTTATTACAGTACATTTACTGTCTTTTTCATTTTTTAAGACTTCTTCTACAAATTTAGGATTTAATTCAGGTTCATTTGG
>CAMODR010000143.1 GCA_946611495.1 uncultured Methanobrevibacter sp.
TATTTTCCAAACATCCGATTTTGTATCAGGATTATCAGTAAAACAAATATAATCACAATTCTCGTCAATGAATTCAGGGTCTTTTAAGTTATCATAACCTCCTGTAAAAGCAGTATAAATAACAATTTTACTATTTTTTATATCTTCAATCAAATCTTTATCTTTTTCACCTTTGAAAAATAGAGGACAGCTGAAAAATTTTTCTTTATTAAATTCGAACAATTCCTTAAAATCTTGAGCCATTTTTACACCAAATATAAATCAATATTTTTAATCTTTTGAGATAAAATATATTACTAAAAATCAGTTATTCTTATTCAAATTATGTATTTATATTTTAAACTACAATATATATTATATTAAAAAGTTAATATAAATATTTTTTCAGAAAAAGATGATTAAAATTATATATTCATATCTCTTTTGTAAATTATTGGAGACTATTTATGGGCTTAGTTAATACTTTTAAAAAGAAAATTAAAAAAATTAAGGGGAATTTTTTTAATAGTTTAATATATTATATCTATTATCATATTAAAATCAATCAAAATGTAGTTTATGTTGAATCTAGAGATGGAAATGATTTTACAGGAAATATTTTACGTATAGTTGAAGAAATTTCATCTGGAGAATATGGCAATTATAAAATTTTTGTTTTTGCAAATAAGGACATTCATCCTAAAATCAAAGAATTACAAAAAAATTATAATTTAAAAATTTCACATGTCACATCAAATACAATAGTTGCATCAATGATTTTAGAGTATGCAAAGTATATATTTACAGATGCAGGCATTAGACCCAAATATATAAAGCGTGATGACCAAATATTTGTTGAAACTTGGCATGGAACCCCTATGAAAGTTATGGGTATAGATAATCGGCCAGAAGAACATACAATGTCACCTATACAATATGATTTTATGATTTCTGACTATTTGGTTTATCCAAATGAATACACAAAAAATAAAATGATTGATTCATATTTAGTGAGAGATATTTTTAATCAAAAAATTCTAATGGAAGGATATCCTAGAAACAGCGTATTTTTTGATAAAAAAAGAAAAGATGAATTCAAATCAAAATTTAATTTTGAAAATAAAAATATTTTTGTTTATATGCCCACTTTTAAAGGAGAATTAAATAACAGAGATGATAAAAGGCAAAGAGAAGAAGTTAATAATTTTTTATTTAAAATTGATGAAAATTTAAAAGATAACCAAATATTATTAGTAAAATTCCATCCATTTAATCAAGAAAAGATAAATTTTTCAAAATTTAAAAAAATCAAACCATTTCCTCAAGGTTTTGAAACATATGATATATTAAATATGGCTGATTGTTTAATAACAGATTATTCAAGCGTATTTTTCGATTTTGCAAATACTAGACGAAAGATTATATTGTTCACTTATGACATAGAGGACTACAATTCTTATCGTGGAACTTATATGTCCTTAAATGATTTGCCATTTCCAAAAGTAGACAATATCGAAGATTTAATTAAAGAGTTAAACAAGCCTAAGGAATATGATGATACTGAATTTATTGAAAAATTCTGCGAATATGATAACCCAAATGCTGTAAAAAATTTATGCCGGCATATTTTTAATAATGAAAAAGTTTGCAAAGAAGAAACACTTGTGAATGATAAAAAGAACATCTTGATTTTTGCTGGAAACTTAAGGAATAATAAAACAACATATTCGTTATTAAATTTTTTACCTCATATTGATAGAGAAAAATATAATATTTACTTATCATTCCGAAGATGGGATAAATATATCCATAAAAACCATTATGAAATTTTTGATAAATTACCTGAATATGTTAAAACTTTTTCTCTAAGGTATGGTATGAATTTCACACTGTCTGAAGAGAGAGCATTTAATAACTTTATCAAATCAGATAAAAATATTTCATGTCCAAAACAAGTAAAAAAAATGTTTAATAGGGAATTGATTAAATATTATGGCAATTTTCCATTTGATATTGTTCTTAATTTTGAACAAAATAATATTAACCAAATATTGCTTTTTAGCAATGTTGATAAAAAAAATGTATTATTTTATAATAAATCTTTAAAAGATAAAATGAGTGCTGCTGTATTTAATGAGGTGCTTTCTAATTATGATAGTATTGTTGTAGAATCTTCTGATTTAATGAAACCAATTAAAAAATTTAATAAGAATATTAGTCTTGTTAATAATATTTATAATTATAAAGAATTAATAAATAATTCTAATGAGGATATCTTAATTGATAAAGACACTTTAATGGTTAGCAGCAATCCTTACGGCATCAAAGGAGTGCTCGAATCCAGTGGTAAAAAATTCATATCCGTCGGAGACTATTCAAAAAGCAAAAACAACGAATCTCTTTTAAAAGCATTTGATAAATTCTGTGAGGAATATCCTGATGCTCAGCTGATCATAGTTGGAAATGGAGGAAAGCTTTACAATAAAACCAAATCATGGAGATCTAACCTGAAGCATTGGCAGAATGTTACTCTTATTAGGGGAATTTCCAATTATCTGCCTATTTTAAAGGAATGTGATTTATTCATATCATCTTCAAAAAGTGAAAGTCGGTTTTTATCCATAATAGAAGCAGATGTTTTGAATGTTCCGGTACTTGCAACTAAAATCGATGATTTCGAATGGATGAAAAAATTTGATGGGTTTTTAGTTGAAAGTGATGAAAAAGGATTATTAGAGGGTATGAATGCATTCATGAATGGAGAAATTAATTTAATGAATATTGATATGGAACAGCATAATGAAAAAGCATTGGAAGAATTTTATTCAATTTTAAATTAGATTGTTTATTATAACTAGAATCTTTTATCAACTACTTTAATGTTTAGGGGGAATTCTATCTTAAAAAACAAATTAAAAACAAAATTAAATATCTTATTAAATCATCAGTATTATGGGACTACTGATGAGTTGCAAATAGTGGAAGATAATATAGGAAACCATTATTTTGAAATTAAGGAAAATGGAAATGAACTGGTCTTTCAATTGAAAAACTTTTGGCCTTATTTTGAAGAGAGTTTAATAATAAAAAATAGAAAAACAGGTAAAAGACTCTCCATACCATTTAAAAAATCTAAAGCGGTATTAACTGCTAGTGAATTAGATGAAATCGATGAATTGGGATATTATAATGTATTTTTAAAGGTCTTTGTGAACGGAGAAACTTTTTTAGAAAGATCAAAATATCATCATCAAAATGGTGGAAAGAAGCTATTGAATTTAAAAAATGGAAAAATTGCTGAATTTTATCCAACTATAAACTATAATCTGTCTTTTAAATATAAAGAAGCCCCATATCAAGCGGAATTGTCTTCAATTAAACTAAACAATGGTTTGTTGGAATTGGATGGAATTGTCAACCTGCTTCAGGATATTGATTTTGATCGAATGGAATTTTTAATATTTTCAGATACTAAAGGCCGGGCATTTCCTTGTGAATATAAAAAAGAAGGCAAGAATAAATTGCATTTCAAATCTTTCATTAAATTTGATTTCAATGAAAAACTGCTCAATACTTCTTGGGATACTAAAATCAGGCTGATTGATGATGATATTGTAATATATAATGCCAATTTAAAGACTTATAATCTATTTGACTCTTATAATAATGAAGATAAGATTTTTGAAGCAGTAAACAGCGAGGAGAAAAATTTATCTGAATTATTCTATACAGATAATCAATTCAATCTTAAATTGGACATTATAAGCAAGGAAAAATCTAAAAATCTCATAGAACTTGCAAAAGGTGAAGATATTTACAACCACTATAGAGAAAATCTAGAAATAGAGGATAATCTGGTTTTCTTTGAAAGTTTTAATGGATTATATGCTCATAATCCAAAGTATATCTATGAAAAAATGTTGGAACTTGGATATGGTGAAAAATACAAGTTTGTATGGAATTTGAAGGATAAGAATACTGAAATTCCCGGAAATCCCATAATTGTTGGAAACAGGGATGAGGAATATTACAAATATCTTGCCAAAGCAAAATACTGGATAAACAATACAAGTTTTCCAAGACTTTATAAAAAGGGACATGAATATTTGCAAACCTGGCATGGAACCCCATATAAGAAATTGAGTTACGATGTGGATGAAAATGATGAAATTTATTTATATAAATTTATAGAGGAGTCCCACAATTGGGACTGTCTGATTACATCTAATTCGTATTCAACAAAAACATTAAAGGAATCATTGAATTTCAAGAATAAGATATTGGAATCTGGATATCCAGCCAATGATGTATTTTATACTAAAAATCAGGCTTTCAAAGATTCCTTGAAGGATAAGTTGAATATTCCTAAGGATAAAAAAATAGTGCTATATGCGCCTACATATAGAAAAGAAGCCGTGGATTTGGACGTGAAAAAACTTCATGATAATTTGAATGAAGATTTTATTTTTATTATTAAAAATCATCCAAATAATTTTGAATCACTTGAAACTGATATTAATGACTTTGTCATGGATTTGTCAAGTCATGATGACATACATGAATTATATTTGATTTCAGATATT
>CAMODR010000144.1 GCA_946611495.1 uncultured Methanobrevibacter sp.
ATTTTTTATTAACTTTCTAATTTTTTTCTTATTTTAATTTTAATTTTAATTAATTGTCTGAATAAATAACTTTTATTTAAATATTAAAAAGTTAAAAGTTATTTAAATAGACCTAAATGGATAAACCCCTTTACTAGCATACTCATTTTTTAACCAAGCTCTAAAAATATAGTCTATAATTTCATATTTAGAGTCATTTAATTGAATTAAAGCCTTATTTTGTAAACTGTTTAATGAATTGCTTAATGAACCGCTGGTAACATTTAGTTCTCGAGCAATTTCCACACGTTTTAAAGGCTTATCAAGCAGTGAAATAATTATTTTCTGTTCTTTAAAAGTTAATTTTGACCATATGTTAATAAAATGTATTGCCAAGAATGGCAAGTCCTTTTTGAATTCTTCTTTTAACTCTTCTTCATTAATAAGATGATTTTGAGGCAATAATTTTGCAAATAAATTTATATAAGTAGGAATTCCTTTTGTGCAAGTGTAAAATCTTTCAAATGCATCGTCACTAAATTTTAAATTAGCTGCCTTTTCATCTAAATAATTTTTAGTGATTTCTTTTGAAAATGGTTTTAACTCATAAGTTAGCATCCGTCCTCCAAATGCTCCTTTTTTCCCAGCTATATCTTGTATTAAACTGTCAGTTAAGCTCATGCTGCCTGAAAACATATATGCTACATTTTTTTGTTCCTGGACCTTTGAGCGGAAATACCATAAGAAACCATTTAATTCATTATCCAAATCTTTTATTGTTTGAAATTCATCAATGAAAATGAAAACTCCCTTGATTTCTTCGCTATATTCATCATAAATCATTTGAGGCAAGTCCATTACAAAATCAGCTAATTTATGATAATTCTCTTCACTTTTTGGTATTGGTATGGAAATTCCTTGAAAGTTTAATATTTCCTTAATATGGAAGTCATTTGTCTTAAAGTATTTCTCTAGTTTTTTACCTAATGTTTTTAAGCCTTGTTCATGAGCAGACTTGATAATTCTATCATATAAAAATTCCATTATTGCATTAGGACTTAATTTATCTGTTTGATATGCATAAGATTGTGAAAAATCAGCATAAATCACTAAATAATCATCAATAAATTCTCTTTGAAGTTTCTTTAATAAGGCTGTTTTACCAACTCCCCTTATTCCAGTTAATAAGATAGTTGGTGTAGAGCCAAATTGGCTAGTGTTTAATATGCTTTTTAAGAATCCTATTTCTTCTTCTCTATTATAAAACTGATCATCATATAAATTATTATCAGTTCCCCATGCAATATCCATTTTTAACACCTTAAATCTATTATTTTTTTTTATTTATTCTCTGTAAATATGTCAATAATTTTAAAATATAATATGTATTATGTTTTGTAATATGTATTACTCTTTATAATATATATTATAAATTGTAATATATATAAATATGTATTATGTTTTGTAATATGTATTATCTTTTATAATACATATTATATATTGTAATATGTATCATATGTATTATGTTTTGTAATATGTATTATAATTTGTAATATATTTAAAAAATAAAAAAATTTTAAATTATTTTAAAAAATAAAAATAAAAGTGATAATCAATATAAAAATATATTTTATGGTGTTTAATTGATTAAAATAATTTAATAGAGCTTTTGACCAGTATACTCATTTTCTTCAGTGTATGCCCTAATTAAAGTGTCTACAGTATCAGCATACATTAATCTATATCCAATGGCACCACCAAATTTACTTTCCACATTATTTAAAGCCTTGTTTGCACCAGGGCTTCCATTATTGATTATATACCACATTCCATGAGGAGTGTAGATAAACAATTCTCCATAGCCGTCTTCAGCACCATTCTTAAAGCTGTCGCTTGGGTCATATATCTTAGTGGAGTGAATGACAAGTCTGCTTAAGTCTTGCTTAGGTTGTGTGCCGCTTTTAAAGAGCATATTAAGCCAGTTATAGCATTGGTCCTTAAACTGTACTTTCTTAAGAGGGTCTGACATTTTCTCTTCTATGTTTGCTCTTCTTTTTGCAAGTGTGTTTGTTATTCCTAGAATCTCTTCAACTTTAGGAACATCCTCTTCAAGACATCTGTAGCCTTCTGGACGTCCTGTAACCTTTATGTTACCTTCTACAAAGTCCATTCTTTTCCATTTTCTCATGTATGGCTTTACCTTTTCCCATTCTTCATCAGGTATTTTCTTATTCAATCCATAAAGGTAGCCGTATTCGCATGCATCGAAACATTTGGTTTCTAATTTTAATTCTTTATCATCCATCAAATTCCTCATAAATATTTCTAATCATTTTAATCAATATTAATGGTAACGCTTAACTTCTCTCCACAAGTTGGACAATACTTATCGTTCTTTCTAACCTTAGATCCACAATGAGGACAATCAATCTTGTCTTTGTCTATAATTCCAGTGATAAAGCCTTCTACCTTAAGCTTTCCTTCAAAGACTGTAATCATATTTTTAATTGTTGATATGGAATTATCCAATAGCATATGGTTGATTTGCTCTTCTTTTGAAGCATGAAGAGGCAATTTAAAGAATCTGGCCATTTCAAAGAATAGATCTTCATTGGCCATTGCTGATTTAACATCAGATACATCCCTTTCAATAATGGATAAGGTGTCTTCAATGAACTTGAATGAGTAATTATTGACTAATTCATCGGTTCTTTCAAATCTTCCAGCAGATTGGTTTACTCTTGGGAACTTCTTAAGCAATAATTCAAAAGTAACTGCATCAAGAGCATTCAATTTATTGTATTCGTCTATTTTAAATTCAATTTGCTTGATTTCATAGTCTATTTCGCTATAATTGTAATTAGCAACAATCTTATCAATTATTGCAACCTTATTGTCTTCTATAATTGATAGTTTTTTGCTTAAAATTTTAAAGACTTCAGAGTCAAGTTCGTTTAATCTTGCCTTGAATTCATCATCTGGAATCTCTTTTATGATGTCAGATTTAGCATTTGAACTTTTTTCTTTATCTTCATCATCATCTTCAATAATTTCTATTTTAAGTCCATCAGATTTATTGTTTTCATCAGTCTCTTGATTAGGATTATCAGATTCATCACCAATAATCTCAATCTTGAGTTTATCTTTATCCTTATCGTTGTTCAAATTATCACCCCTATCATCTGAATCTGGATTATTATTATCCTTATCATCTGAATTATTGTTCAAGTCCTCCAATACATTATCCATGTCATTAGGAACTGAATTAAGTCCTTCAATTATGTCTTCAACAGACTTGTTTTTATAAATATAATAAGCAATCTTCTCTTTTGGAGAATGATCTAAAGGATTTTGCTCAAAGTAATTGTTAAACTTAAAGAGATCATTCTTTTTGAAAGTGCTTTCATCTTCAATCTCTTCATCTTGACTAATGTTAAAGCTAATTATATGGTTTTTAGGATTTACGTCGTAGTTTTTGAAGATATTTGCATCAAATTCAGATTCATTAACGAATTCATCAATCAAATCATCTGGAGCATTAAGATAATTGGCTAAAAAGAGAAGCTTATAGTCATCCAGATTTCTAAGGTCATCATAAACCTTAAAGTCAGTTTCTGCCTTGTCCAATTCAATATTGATAATATAGTCTGAATAGTTGATTATGAGATTGTATGTAATGTCTGGCCTTGTTAAGAAGAAGCTGTATGCATTCATGTTTCTAATGAGGATTCTAAACAGCACCTCATCAAGTCCTTTAAGCCTTTCATATATTTCTCTTTTATTGATAAAGTCTGAAGCTGTCTGATTAAGCTCATAAGGGGAATAGTTGGATATTAGATAAAATGCCTGGTCATGGCGTGTATCTTGTCTTTCTAAGTCCTTGAAGTTATTATAGTCAAGGGAGGAATAGTTAAAGCAAATGAATGAAAAGACATCGCTTTCAAAGCCAATGAGCTCATTATAGAAATCCAACTTATAGTCAATGATGTCATTTGCAGTTATTATCTGGCTTAGGGTGTAGTTTTCAAGTATATAGTCCCTAATGGATTGTTCATCATCCAATTCATCTGAAAGGTTAAAGTATTGGCTTATTAATGTGAACTTGTCATTGTCAATGTCCTCTAGGTCTCCAATGAATTCGATTTTTGACTCACATTCTGATATGATAGCGTCTATCTCTTCCTTAGATGAATTTGTTATGATATAATCTATCTGTTTATCCATATCATAGTCTGGCACATTAAGGCTAGAGACAAGCAAGTCAAATACCTCTTCATCAAGGTCGTTTAAGGCATCTGTAGTCTCTATCTCATAGATGTTATACTCTTCTATAAGGTTATCTATATCACTTTGACTGTAATTTGATATGATAAAGTCTATTTGATCATCCTTAGATAAATCGGATGGAACATCAGACAGATTATCTAAAATAAAGTTAAAGATATGTGATTCAAGATCATTCAATTGCTCTTCGAATTCGAAAGTTTTGTTTTCCATATGCTCCCCTTAATAGTTTTTATTGGATTAATGTTTCTTATAATATATTTGTTTTTAATAAATAAATATGTTTAATTATTAAAGAA
>CAMODR010000145.1 GCA_946611495.1 uncultured Methanobrevibacter sp.
TTTTAGGGGGATATATGAATATGAAATTTAAAGATTTTTTTGATGTCCTGGAAGAGAATCTGGCTGATTGTGATGAAAGTCTTTCATTCCTGCATTATGGTCCTGATTTGTTTGATTTATTATGCAAAATTCTTTATGAGAAATCAATTGACCATGATACACGATTAAAAATCAATGCAGCTATTGCATATTATGTAATTCCGTTGGACACTATATCCGAACAGTTCTATGGCCCATATGGATATGTTGATGATGTTTTCCTTACTGTTTTTGTATTAATGGATGTGGCTGATGAATATGGTTTTGTCTTCCTTCAAAGACTTTGGGATAATCCTGAAGATATTAAAACTGTAATGGATGAGTGCTTTGAAAAATCCATTGAATTATTAGATGATGATCTTGTTGATAGCATTTTAAAATACTCTGGTTTGATGGAGTAAATCTTTTTTTTTAATTATTTTTTTAATCCTTCTCTTTTTTGTATGAATACTTTTTTTTATAATGGCGGCACATTTTTTATCTATGATTTGTCATTCTTTCTTTATGACTAAATAATATCAAAGTTTTATTATTTTTAATGTCATTATGTGTAAATGAAAACATTTATATATAATAAAGTCAAAACTATAATTGTCATTAGTAACATATGATAAAAAATTTTGTTTTTTTGGGTTTTGTTTTTATCATAAATTACTATTGTTAATTTGGAGATGATAGGATGTGCCTGGAAAGAAATGCTGTTAAAAAATTTAAGAAACATTGTGGCAAGGATGTTCGAGAAAGAGTTGAAAATTTAATTGTTCAAATTGAAAAAAATCCGTATAGATATGGAAAGTTGACAACCAATCAAAGGTCAGCTCGATGTGGCAAATATCGCATCATTTTCAGCATAATCGGCGGTGCAGTTGTCATTGATAACATCGGAAATCGCTCGAATGTATATAATTCCCTTTAATTTTTTTGGTGGTTTTTACCACCTTTTTGTTGTTTATGGGAGCATTATTTAATTTTCATGTCATTTTGATTAAATGAAAATATTTATATATTATGGAGGATATAGTATAACTGTCATTAGTAATAAATGATAATAAAAATTAGATTTTTTAGTTTTTATTTTATCATTATGTGTTATTGATTAAACGTATTAATTGATGATGTTGATGACATCCTTTTTCACCTTTTAATGGTCTTCACCAAATCATTTGGTGAAGGCCTCTAATTAGAATTATAAAATACAAAACAATCAATTTTCATTATATCATTAAATTTTATTGGTGTTATCATGACAACAAAAAATCTGGATCAAATTGCAGAAATATTCACAGGGGCTAGAACAAGCCGATATATCAAAGAAAACAACCCTTTAAAACCAGTTATTAAAAACAAGTTTTCAAAAGACAAAATTCATCTTGAATTTTCTAATGAGCCAATTTCCAATAAGCTGGATGAGAAGTTTTACTCACGAAAGGGAGATATTGTAATTTCACTTTCCGCTCCAAACAATGTATCTCTTATTGATAAGGATGATTATATTATTCCAATGCAGTTTGCTGTAATAAGACTGCATGACGGCTATGATCCAAATTTCATAACCGCCGCACTCAAAAGTTCATATTTTTCAAATGAAATAAGCAGGAGACTTGAAGGCACTTCCTTGAAAATTATTAAAATCGAGTATCTTAAAGAGATGGAATTGAATATTCCTGATTATGAAAAGCAGAAGAGCATAGGAGAATATTTTAACTTGATGAATCAACGAAACATGCTTCTTGAGAGAAAGATAGAGTTAAACAAGGAGTTTGAAAATAAGGTGATGGCTGATATATTAAAGTCAAGGTAAGTGATAAAATGGCAAGTCAAAATGCATTAAAAAAAGTTTTAAATAATATTCAAAAAGAAATTCCTGATGCCGTATCTGCGGATTACATTTTTGGAATTACTTTTTACAGGTTCTTATGTGAAAAAATCAATTATCATCTCGATAATGAACTGAGCATTTCAAATTTAACTTTTGCTCAAGCTTATAAGAATGATTTATTTAAGGAGACCTTAAAAAACAGTGCAATTAAAAATCTGGGATATTTCATTGAGCCTAAGTATCTGTTTGAAAATATTTATGAAAGGGCTGATAACAATGAGTTCATACTGGATGACTTGAAAGTTGCATTAAGTCAGATTGAAGACTCTGCAATTGGTCAAAGAAGTGAAGATGCATTCAAAGGTATTTTTGAATTTGTGGACTTGGATTCCTCGTTTTTAGGAGAGTCTCCTGATGAGAGAAATGCAATTGTTTCAAATTTGATTTTAAACATAGGCACTGAGGCGTTTTCAATAGCCGATGATAAGAATCGCTATTCTGGCAGCCAGTTCAGAAACATACTTTCTGAAATAGCAAAAAGTTCTAAAAAGGGTGGTGAAGAGTTCTACACCCCAATCAATATATGTGATATCATAAGCAGAATTGCAAGCATAGACAAGAACAAGACCTATTCTGTATATGATGCTGCTGCTGGATCCGGTACATTATTGATTAATGTTTTTAAAAGCCTGCAGGTTTCTAAAGTTTATGGTCAGGAAATCAATCCTCGAAATTACAATCTCTCACGAATGAATTTCATCATTCACGGCATTGATTTTGATGATTTCGACTTGAAGCTTGGCGACAGTCTGGAAAATCCGCAGCATTTGGATGAGAAATTTGATTTGATTGTTTCTCAAATTCCATTATCTTCCAAATGGTCTGCAGACACTAAATTCCTAAAAGATGAAAGATTTTCCGGCGCAGGCAAACTGGCGCCAAAATCCAAAGCAGATTTTGCATTTATTGAGCATATGCTTTTTCATTTGAAAGATGATGGTGTTATGGTTGCTGTTGTGCCAAAAGGAGTATTATTTAGGGGATCTTCTGAAGAAGACATAAGGAAATACCTAATTGGCAATATGAATTGCCTGGATGCTGTTATCGATCTTCCATTGAGCATTCTGATGAAGACTTCCGTGGATGTCTGCATGCTTGTATTTAAAAAATCCAGAGTGAATGAAGATATCCTGTTCATTGATTCAGAAAATCGAAACAGGGGGTTCGAGTCAACCAGTTTAAAAGAAATCTTGAAGAAAATCTTTGAAGTTTATGAAAACAGGAAGGAAGTAGATCAGTTTTCACACAAAGCAGGTCCGGATGAAGTTGATATCAATAATTTCAATTTAAACATATCCCGTTATGTTGATGCTTATGAAGAGAAAGTATTGGACTATGAGGATATCTTTAAAGAACTAAGTAGCGTCGATGCTAAACTGAAACGTTTAGAAGAAGAGATAGATGACTATTCCAAAATGCTTGGAATTCCTAGTCAAGTTGAATGAAATTTTAAATAGGGGGACTAAAATATGAAAAATCAATACTATTGTGAAATCTGTGGAAAACCAATAAGAGGCAAACCTTTAAAAATTAGATTAGAGGGTTCTGTTTATGAAGTTTGTGATGAATGCGGGGTTTATGGAGATATTGTAAAAGGCGTGAAACATCAGATGTTTTATCACTTCCTGCTAAAGGAAACTGAAAAAATCACATGGGATTTCAGCCCAGTGCATTTAAGTGACAGATCCTTTGAAAACCGGCTCTCCAAAGACGAGCTTGAAACCATGGTGCGAAACTGCGAGTATACGCACTGGGAGAAATCGTTTGGGGACAATCCAAAATATAAAGACAGATATGTGGTCTACTTCAAGGCACCGCCAACCAAGGATTATGATGAGTTCAAAGTCATTTTCCATTGCAATCCCAACAATATTGCGATCATCACAGTAATTCCTGAAACTGATAAGTATTATATGGAGAAGATAAAACGAAATAATCTTATTCAAAGAGCATATCGTAAAAAGGCTTATGCTTAACTTTCATATTTTTTTAAAGTCCTAGTTTGATAGGGGGGGCTTGAATATGAAATTGAATACAATTAAATTCAAAAATTACGATGATTTCTAATATGTTATTCCGAAAACAAAATATAAGAGATCAAATAAGTTTAGACTCCAAAATGGAGAGGAGAATAAGAAAAACTTAAAAAAAATAAAGCATAAATGACGGGTTGATTTTTAAGATCAACATGTTAATAGCTAATCAAGCCAATAAATTCCTCCTTAAGAAGAAAAATTCTAATGTTAGGGAGGACTTGGCTAGAGTAGTTATGGAGATTGAGTCAAGCACTCAATCCAAGATATTGAAAGGAAGTAAAAACAAGTTAAGAAGAGTGAGATGGAACGATTATAGGATAATATACAAAATTTTGGATGGTGAGATAATAATTTTAATGATCGGCCTTAGAAAGAATTGTTATAAAAAATTAAATAACAATTTGAATAATTTCTTAAGGCCTGATTATTCTTGTTATCAGCCATTTGAATTTAATTTATACTGTAATTAATATCTTTTGCTTGTTTGCTGCAATTTATGGAGGTGGTAGAAATGCTCTTCTTTTCTTTATCTTTTTTTTTAAATATTTATGATTATTTTTTTTATACTGT
>CAMODR010000146.1 GCA_946611495.1 uncultured Methanobrevibacter sp.
AAGGTTTCTGGAAAACTTGAACACATAGAAAGCTATGAAAAGCAATTGAATATCTATAAACTGGCATTAGACCAAATTGCAGATGGAGAATACAGTGGCAGAAAGATAGAAGAGCTTAATGTTTATTCTATTCTAGGTAAGAAAATGATTCCTCTCAAGGTCTATGATGATAAAAGTATTCTTTTAGATGAGATTGAATCAGTTGTAAAAGATATGAAAAAACCGGAATATGAAAATAGGGTTTCTGAGAAATGTGAGAAATGTAAATTCAAATTTGTTTGCGGAATTGATTAGGAACATTATTCTAAAACTTTAAAATTAGTTTTTAAAACCTTAAAAAGAATCTTTTTAATAAATTATATTTGCTTAAAATTTATTTTAGATTCTTTTTTTTTAAATTTTTTAATTTTATTAAAGATTTAATTGCCAATTAATAAATTTAAAATTTTCTTTTTTTTCGAATTATGGCGAATCTTTTTTTGCTCTTAATTATGATTTAAAGTTTAATTTTTTTCGTGTCTTTAAATTTAATGACAAAACATTTAAATATTATAGTGTACAAAGTAGGTATAGTCATTAGTAAAAATGACAAATTCATATCTCAAAATATTAAAATAAAATTTTATTAAATTATTAAAATATTATAGTAATTATAATTAGGAGTAACAATGTTCGAAATGAAAAAATTAGATGAAATAGCAGATGTTTTCACAGGAGTCAGGCTTTCTAGAGTTCAATCAAATAATACAGAAAGAATGCCTGTATTGAAACGTACCTCTCAGGAAAACAGTTTTAAGCTTGATTTTGAAATGGAAGATATCTCAGAAGATATCAACCCTAAATTCCTATCTGAAAAAGATGATATCCTTATTTTGCTATCTGGCACTTACAACATAATCAAAATGGAAAAAAAAGGTTATGTGATTCCAATGTATTATGCAATAGTCAGGGTAAAATACGGTTATGATGCTAATTTCATTTATCATGTTTTAAAAAATGACGTTTTCCCGCGGGAACTGCACAAATTAATGGAAGGCAGCAAGTTAAGAATCATCAAAACAAGGGATTTAAAGGAAATGACTCTTCCAATTCCGGATTATCCCATGCAAAGGGAATATGGAGACTTATTAAAATATATGGATAGGAGAATCAATCTTAAGAAAGAGGCTATTCAAATAGAAGAAGAGATTCAACAGTCCATTCTTGATAATCTTTTAAAGGAGGGCTTGCATGAGGGATAATATTTTAGGAAAGAAATTATGGATGGCTTATGAAAGTCTAACTTCAAGGAACGGCATTGCTTCATTTTTAGGTCATGATTTCAGAGATTACTTTTTAGGCCTTGTAGCTTTCAAATATTTATCTGAAAAACTTGAGATATTTGTTGACAGGGAATTATCTAAAGAAAAACTTTCATTTGAAGATGCATGGGAAAAGGAAGATTACAAATCCGCTATAGAAACACGATCTTTAATTGAATTGGGTTATTTTATCGAGCCAAGACTTTTATTTAAAAATACTCTATATGAAGCTAAAGCAACCGGCTGCATTTTGGAAAATCTGGATGAAGCTCTTAAAAAACTTGGAGACTCTTCAATAGGTAAGGAAAGTGAAGAGGATTTTGCCAATATATTTGAAGATGTCGATTTGTATACTTCAAAACTGGGGAAGGATGAAAAAACTCGAAATTCTGTTATTTTGGAAACCATGCGTCAGATTAATGGATTGAATTTCAATGTAGAAGATGAGAAAATTAATTATCTTGGAGATGCCTATGAATATTTGATTCATCAGATTTCCAATAAGTACGGTAGGGAATCATTCTATTATACTCCAAAGGAAATCTCCAGTTTGCTTGCAAAGATAGTTTCATTGGATAAAGATTATCTTGAAAAAGTTTATGATCCTACTTGTGGTTCAGCTTCCACTTTGCTGGAACTTGAAAATGAAATAAATGTTGGAGAATATTTCGCACAGGAAATCGATCACAGTGCTTATAATATGGCACGTATGAATATGATTCTTCATGGCATAGATTATCGCAAGTTTGATATAGAATTGGGGGACACTTTGGAAAATCCTATTCATATGGGGATGACTTTTGATGCAATTGTTTCCAATCCTCCTGCTTCCGCTTCCTGGAGTGCGGATGAAGAATTTTTGAATGATGAAAGATTTTCTCCATATAATATTTTAGCTCCGAAATCCAAAGCGGATTATGCATTTATTCAGCATATGATTCATCATCTCGATGATGAAGGAACTATGGCGGTGGCTGTTCCTTTAGGAGTTTTATATAGGGGTTCAAGGGAGCAGTTAATCAGAAAGACTCTGATTGAAAACAATTATCTGGATGCTGTAATTGGTCTTCCTAACAACCTGTTTTACTCAACTTCAATTCCTGTAGTCATTCTTGTATTTAAAAAGCAAAGAAATGCACAAAATATCTTATTTATCGATGCATCAAAAGACTTTGAAAAGAAAAGAAAGCAAAACAAGTTAAGATCTGAAGACATTGACAAAATTATGTATGCATATAATAATCGTCAGGAAATTGAGAATTATTCTGCGAATATTTCTCTCGAAAATATAAGGGAAAATGATTATAATTTGAATATCCCTCGCTATATTGATACTTATGTTGAAAGGGAATCAGTTGATGTTGATAAGCTTTATTTCAGATTAGGTGAAATTTCTGCTGAAATAAAGTTTGTAAATGAGAAGATCAAGGAATCCAGCGAAAAATTGAATATCAATTTGAATTTAATAGATTAATTAAATCTTTAAATTCATTATTTTCTTTTTTTAGTTTTATTTGGCATATTTTTATTGTCTACGTTTTAATGTTTTTTTTTTAATCAAATCTAAATTAGTTTATTTTTTATTAATATTTTCCTCCATATTTTTTAGTCATTTTTATTAATGACAAAACATTTATATACTACTAATGTCATAATTAAAATTGTCATTAAGAAAAATGACAATTATTTGTTGTTAGTTTTAATGGCAATGTCAGTAAAAAGAATGTTGGTAAAAAATAGGTTAATAAATTATGTTATCTGAAAATTTAATTCCAAGTGCTTTTGACTGTAGAATTCCTTTCTTGGGCCCATTAAATGGTTTATGCCCTAGACAGGTGGTAAAAACTTAAAAAAGTTTGTTTGTGGCGGTTATCAAGACCATCATGTGCGAACCCCTCATGAAGCAGCTAGATGAATTGTCAATAGATGAATCTAAAGTTTATTTTGGTGGCAGGCACTTTAATGAACAATTGGAACTAAACCAGTTATCATTGTCCTGGATTAAATATCATTTGTTTAATATAAAGATGTATCATCTTTGCAAGGGCAATAGAAAAAATTCATTTGAGTTATATTATTATGCTCCAATAGGTTTTTTCGATAAGATGGTTAAAATTGTCATCTATGACAATCTAGATGGTGAACTTAATGTGGGAACAGTTATGCCTTCTGGTTTTCCTAATAGGAAATACAAGAAGCGCATTGTTTGGTAAGTTTTGCCAAAATTAAAAAGAAAAAGGTTGATCTTTTAATCTTATTGAGATTTAAAATTTTATTCTTTTTTCTTTTTTATCATTTATTCTTAATTGATTTAATTTTTTTCAAGGAATATGTGGTTAAAATAATCATTTTATGATTATTGATATGTACTGGATTTTTCCATTAAGTTGTTGAATTTATATTTAAATTAAAAAAAATTAAGGAGGATGCTTATGAAAGCAGAATTAAAAGTTTTTGAAAAAGTTTTTGAAAAAATTTTTGTAGGTGATAAAAATGAGTAAAAAGAAACAAACCTTTAAAGAGGCTGGCTTGATTCAAGCCCCCCTAATTCTATGTGGAGACACAGGAGGTTATCGTTAAAATAATGCTTGATGGTTATCTTCGGTGGTGATAAAATGCTGACGGAAATATCTGCATTGTTATTCGCAGTATTTAAGGATAAATCCTTAAGAGCTTTAAACTGTATGGGAGGTTATCGGTGACGGAAAAAGACCTGGTTAAATGATTTTTTTCCAGAGCGATGTCATCCTTGATAAAGCAGCTTCATTCACGCAAAATTGATCATTCGAAAGTTCATTTCGATGGTGGTCATATTAATGAACGTGCAAAGGAACGCAATTTCACTAAAAAATGGATAATTGATACTGTCTTCAATGAAAAGATGCTTTTTTATTGTCCTGGCAATAGAGAGGGCTCTTTTGAGACATATTATCATGCTCCAGATCATATTGCTGAGCCATTTGTACGGATTGTTTTCTTTGAGAATGAAGGTCAGCTTTATGCAGGTACAATTTATTCTCGTAGGGAGGTTCCATATTGGAAAAGCAAATATAGCAAATAGGAGAGAAATCTCCTTTAAATAATATAATTAATTTTTTTCTTTTTTTTTAATTATTTTTTGTCATTAATTTTAATGACGAAACATTTATATACTAGTAATGTCATAATAAAGTATGTCATTAAGAAAAATGACAAGAATTTCTTGTTATTTTTTTTAAAATT
>CAMODR010000147.1 GCA_946611495.1 uncultured Methanobrevibacter sp.
GACTTGTCCTTTTTATCAGATGTCTTCTTTTTCATTTGATTCAAATTATTCTGAATCCTCTTATTTCTATTTAATATTTCCTCATTTTCCTCTTCAATCTTATCAGACAATCTTCTAAGATCCCTAAGATTAGTCTTAAAGAAAGGCTTTTTGAAGTGTTGGCTTAAATAATGTTCATCATTAATAGAATCCTTAATTATAACACCATCATCAATTGATAAGAATGACATTGCAACAGCCTTACCAAACTTAGTTACCTCAATTGTATCATCTGCATATATACTAATGGCCTTCTTATCCCTTAACTCTTCAAGTGCCATGCCTATATCAATTGGAACTGGAATATTTTTATAGAATTCATGAACATCCCTAACTTTAGTCAAGGACTTTGATGATATATCAGCAAGTATCTGCTCAAGTGACCCATCCTCTGTATAATCAACATAAATGTTTTCAACATCACTTTCCAAAAGGTCTAATGCCATAGACTCTTCACTTTCCCCATCAAACTCATTTCCAATTTCAGGCACAAGGTAGATAACTCCCCTATCATGATAGCTAGGCCTACCTGCCCTTCCTAACATCTGTGAGAATTCATTTGGGCTAATCCACTTATTTCCCATAAGCAAGGATTCAAAAATTACTTGAGATGCAGGGAAGTCTACACCAGCTGCAAGAGCTGCAGTTGTAACGACTGCCGCTATTTTCCCTTTGGAAAAATCCTTTTCAATTCTTTCCTTCTTAAAGTAGGATAGCCCTGCATGATAAGCTGAAGCATTGATTCCTTTTCCAGAGAGGAAATTAGCTATTTTATGAGTTTTTCTTCTTGAGTTAGTGAAAATCAGGGTTTGTCCATTGAACCCTTTTGATGATGTGCTATAGAACTCCTTTTGAACAAGCTTTCTTATAAGAAGCCTTCTTTGAACATCTCCCCTTACAAAGACAATATGCCTTTCCAATGGAACCGGACGCTCCTTATACTGAACCAATTTCATATTAAAGTCCTTAGCTAATGCCTTTGGATTTTTGATTGTAGCTGATAAACCAATTACTTGAGTCTTAGGGAAAAGATGCTCTATACGCTTAATCAATCCATTCAATCTAAGGCCTCTTTCCTCATCAGAGATTGTATGAATCTCGTCAATCAAAACAAGTCCTAAATCATTAAGCAATGAGGATTTACCAGAACGCAATAGGAAATCAATACCTTCATAGGTACCTACAACTATATCAGCATTAGCAATATTTGAATCAGGCAACTTAAGCTCTCCTTTTGCCTTGATCCTATTCATCCCTACCTTAATGGCAACCTTAAGTCCCAGAGGTTCATATCTCTTTTTAAAGTCTCTGTACTTTTGATTTGCAAGTGCAACAAGTGGTGTTAAAAACAGAAATTTCTTGCCTTTTAATGCCTTAGGAACACCTGCCAACTCTCCAACTAAAGTCTTTCCACTTCCAGTGGCAGATACTACAAGAAGATTTTCATCCTTTAGCAAACCTTCACGAATAGCCAGATACTGAACAGGCAATAGATATTGATTCTTTTCTCGAATTATCACATTCTTAAACTCTTGAGGAATCTTAAGCCTTTTCATAGGGATTTTAGGTATCTTATCATCATGAACCTTTATCTTATCAAACAATGTTAAGTCAGTGTGTGATAATGGATCAAATCTTGGTGAAAGCATTTTCAAGACATCATCAAGACTGCCTGTCTTTTCAAGAACCTTTTTAAAGTTTCTGAAAACTTTCTTATCATATCCTCGAAGTTTAAGCTCTCTTTTGATAGTTTCTTCAGCACATGACTTACAAATCAATTGATTATGGTAACTGTAGGAGAAATCAGAGTTAATTATGGTTACATATCCCTCATAGCTACAATGTTGACATATGTTTGTAAATCTAACCTTGATATTATTCTTTTCAAGGAAAGCCTCCATTTCATCATCTTTTTGTGCTAAGAAAACCGCTTGGGAGCGCAATAGATTGATTGCCTTTGAAGGAGCTAATAATTTCTCTTCCTTTTCACTCTTAATTAAAAAACGCTTAATGGATATTCCATCCTCATCTTCTCTAAAGCGAAGGATGCCTACAAATTCAGCCTGTCGCTTTGTATTAAGAGCTCCTTTAGGACTTCCTATTGGGTATATTTCCCAAGATTTCTTTCTTTTGTTTAAAACTATCATTAGTTTATAATTATATTTTTAATAGTTTAAAAATATTAAGATTATAAAAGTATAGTTCAATAAAATATAAAAAAAATAGTTAAAAATAGTTCTAGAAAAAATAAGAAATAAAAAAATGTGCTTAAAAATAAAAATAGTAAAAATAAAAAAAGGGGTTTAAAAAGTTAAAAAATAAAAAAAATGGTTTAAAAAAGTTAAAAAATAAAAAAAGGGGTTTGAAAAAGTTAAAATAGGCTATTTTAACTAATAGCTATCATCAGACCTATGGAAAATTCCAGTCAAGAAGTCACTTGATTGATATGTAGAATTATCGCTGGAGTCTGGAATATTTATAAAGTAACCATGATACTCCCCTTTAGTGTTATAGAAAATATAAGAGAGGCCATCCTCATCGGTTTCACTATTATAAACCCAATTATCTGCAGGAGTGTTATAATCTATTTTATAGATATCGATTATAAACCAGTTGCCGTCATTTAAATCCACTTTATATGTTTCATAGCCAGAGATTGTAAAATTCTCAAATGATTCAATCACAGAATAATTGTAATCAATCATTTTAGAACTTCCAATACCATTCAAATAGGTTCCATTTTCAATATTTATAGTGAAATGACCTGTTTGATTAGCATATCCATTATCAAGATAATCAGAATTAAAGTCAGAACTTGAATCATAATTATAATCAGAATTGGAATTGGAATTAGAATTAATGTTTCCACTTATTAGAGCAAAAGCACAAATAAGGACTATAATAATTGTAACAAATATCAATAAACCGCTTTTCCATTTGTCATTCTTATGAGAATTGTATTTGACTTGATTATTATCAATATTACTATTTAAATTATTGTCATTTTTAGATTGAAAAGAAGATTTGATCTTTTTATTTTCATCATTAAATTCATTATCAAAAGTAGGATTACGGTCAATTGCCTTTTGACCACATTTAGAACAAAAATGCTCATTATCCTTTATTTCATGCCCACAATTATGACAATACCTTACCATAACAATCCCCTTTAACTAAATATAATAAGAATTAGTAATATCTATTAATAAATATTTGCATTTTAGTAAATATAATTAATTATTTTTATAAAAAATAGATTTTGATAAGATAAAATTAGTACAAAAATTAAAAAAAACAGCCAAAACAATGAAAACAAAACGAAAAACGAAAAACGAAAAAAAGAGCAAAAACAATAAAAATTAATAAAAATTATTAGAAAAAATAAAAAAGAAAAAAAGAGAATAAGTATTAAACTTATTCGTCTATTTCTACACCCATTTTACCTGCAATTCTTGCGAGGATAATGGTTACAATAACTGCAATAATGGTTACAACAATTGCATAAATGAATAATCCTGAAAGTGCGTCTCCAGCACCCATTACGGATTCAATTAATTTTTGAATTGCATCGTTCCATGCTAAACCTGCAACTAAACCAAATGCAGTAGTTACTAAAGTAATAATAGTTTTTATTACGGTTTGACCTACTTCAGACATAAAATATCTCCTAAAAATTTTTTAAAAAAAAATAACTAAAATTAGCAATTAACTACAATTTAACCCAAATTTTCAAATTTCTTAATGTTTATAGTCAAATAAAAATAATACTAATTATTAGTTAATATTAAATTTATATTTCATTATATATAAAGATAATCGTAAAATAAAGTTTAATTACTTGAATAAAATAATTTTTATTTAATTTTTATTAATAAAAAATTAAAATAACAAATTTTGATATGATTTAACAAATTTAAGTATATAAAAATAAGATAAAAATTTTACATAAATTATTAAATAAATAAAAAAAATTAAAAAAAGTATTACTAAAAAACAAAAAAAATTGAAATAAACCACTGTTTCTAAAAGTAGTGATAAAAATTTTGGTCAAGGTTTTTGAGCCGAAGGCTCAAAAAGCTTGAATTAAACAGCATCAGAACCTCGCTCACCAGTCCTTATTCGGATAACTTCCAATACATCAGATACAAAGATTTTACCGTCACCAACTTCACCGGTTCTTGCATTCTCTTGAATTACTTGAATGATATCCTCCAAATCCTCTTCATTAACAATTAGTTCAATACGTGTTTTAGGAATGAGATCAATGCAAATACTTGAGCCTCTATAAGACTCCTTCATGCCTAATTGTCTTCCTCTACCTTTAACAGTAGAGACATTCATTCCATCACAGCCTGCATCGATTAAGGCAGTTTTTACTTCTTCAAATTTTTCTTCACGAATAACTGCAATTATTCTTTTCATAAAATCCCTCTATTATTATTTTGTTTTAAATGATAAATAAAATAATTTATGATTTTAA
>CAMODR010000148.1 GCA_946611495.1 uncultured Methanobrevibacter sp.
TTATTTGTCTATTATTGTTTTTTCTTTCATTATTTTTTGGTATTGTTTTTAATTTTTTTTTAAATTTTTTAGAATTTTTTCAATCATTATTCTTTGAATTTTTAAAACTTTTATTTACTTTTTGTTAGTAATAATACTTTCAGTATTTGTATTACCAAATTTTAGACAAAAAGTATTACTTTTTTTATAAAATAAAGTCTATTTTTATTATTATTTTAAAAAATTATTACTTTTTGGCTTTCTTTTTTCTTATAAGTAATAAAATAATCTTTAAATAATTATTACTACTCATTATATACTGTAATAAATATTAAATTAATCTAATATTTCTCAATTTATGTAATTTTTCATTGAGTAATTTTTTTGTTTTGAATATTTTTTTTATGGAATTTATGACTTTTGATATTTTGATTTTATTAAAATATGTCAATAGTTATTTTTTCTTAGTATTTTGATATTTATTATGAAAAAATATAAAAGGCTAAATTATGAAAAATAGGGGTAAATTTTTTTTAGTTAGCTTAATTTTCATAACTCTGATACTGTCTTTGGGGGCTGCAAGTGCAGATGATTTAAGTACAGTCTCAGAAGGAAGTGTTTCTGGAGGGGTGGATGTAGTAACTGCTGCTCCATTTGCTTCAGGTGCGACTTCTGCAGAATTAAGTTATGATGTCCCAACGGATGTTAAGGATGTTCAATATGCAGGGCTCTATGTGAATGTATACTCCGGCTCTGCAAACTCAAGTTATGGTGCTGAATCAAACATATCAATGACATCCAATGGTGAGACAAGTCAAATTGCAAGTGAACAGCTAGTGTCTAGCGAAGGCACTGCTGATGGAACTGTTTACACAATTAACAATCATACCACAAAATGTTATTCTGACTACCAAATGATTTATGACATCACAGATAAGGTTCAGGATGCCACTGGTCAATTAAAGTTCAATGTAGTAAACAGCAGGCTTAATGATTATCAGTTTGATGGCAGAATTAAATTAATCGGATTAGTCTTTGCTTATAATGATGGAGACGATGACCGATTTGACTATTGGGTAAATTCAGGTCAAGCATGGATTAATACTGGAACCGCTAATTCTAATTTTAATATAGGGACTTTAAACCCTGATTATTCTAGCGCTACCTTGGTTAATGTTGCTCTTTCAAGTACTGATGGAACATACACATTCAATGGAGGAAGCTTAGATAATGAGATCGAATCTGATTCCGCTAGCATGTATATATACCACAAATGGGATGTAAGCAGTTCTGTAAGGGATAATGCAAATACATTGGTATATAGCCGTGAAGGTTCATTCAAGAATGTCCTTTCAGTATTGACTGTTAATGATCCTGTATATAGCAATCATGTTTACGTAAGTCCTAATGGAACTGGCAGCGGTGCATCTGCAGCTGATCCTACAACATTGGCTAATGCAATCGCCAATCTTGTTCCTTATACCATGATTCATGTACTTGACGGTAATTATGCTGCAACAAGCAATGACCAATATAAGATAAGAACCAATAACACTTACATTAAAGCAGAAAATCCTGGAAATGCTATTTTCACTGGAAATGATAATTACAGAATCATAAGAATCTACAATTCCAATGTAACTTTAGACGGTTTAACCTTAACACATGGAAAAAGTGTTGGAGGTACTACCTATTTGGATAGCACAGCAGATAATGCTCATATTGTCAACTGTATCTTTAGGGATAATAATCACACCAGCAATGGTGGTGCACTTTATATAACCAGCGCTAATGCTCTTGTTGAAAAATGTGTATTCATAAACAACACATCTACCGGTACCACTGGTGGAGGTTCAATTTATGTCAACTCTGCTAAAGATGTTATAGTAAGTGACTGTAGCTTTGAAAACAGCACTGCTTTACGTGTTGGAGGTGCTATCCGTTGGTACAAATCTCATAACGGTCAACTCTTAAACTCTAATTTCAC
This sequence comes from uncultured Methanobrevibacter sp., assembly GCA_946611495.1. GTDB lineage: Archaea > Methanobacteriota > Methanobacteria > Methanobacteriales > Methanobacteriaceae > Methanobrevibacter. The sequence goes on from CAMODR010000148.1 coordinate 1,967, forward strand.
CAATTGTAATGCTACTGCTGGTGGTGCTGTTGGATGGGAAGGAAATTATGGACAGATTAAAAACTGTAGATTTGTAAATAATGTCGTTAACTCAACATACACATCAGGCACTCCTCATCATGTAGGTGGAGCTGTCTTTTGGGTTGGTAACTTTGGTTTAATAGATGGATGTACATTCATTAACAATTCCGCTTATTTAAACACTTCTAATTTAGGTGGAGGTGCAGTATACTGGGGATTCACAAGTTCTTCTGCAACTAATGGATCCATTATCAACAGTGTCTTTGAAGGAAACACTGCTCAAAAGGATGGTGGTGCTGTCTACTGGTTTACATATGGCTATGGATATATTGTAAACTGTACATTCAACAATAACAGTGCTGGCTCTGATGGTGGTGCTGTCTGCTGGCGTGGAGACTATTCCCATATATTGAATTCCAATTTCACAGACAATCATGCTGGAGGAAATGGTGGAGCTATCATTTCAAGATTCACTACTTACAATTATCTTGATGTTGCTAATAACCAATTTGAAAATAACTCTGCAGATAGATTAAATTACACCATTCATAATGACGGCGTATTGTTCTTGGAAAACAATACTATCGATTCAGATTATGCAATTTACAATAATGGTTCTTTAACAGGCCTTGTTTATCTTGCAGCTATTGTAAATGAAACCGATTTGGATTCCAATCTTGCATATGCTAATGTGGGGGATGATGTTGAAATCCATGTTTATGTCTTTGATGATAAAGGCAATTTAATTAACGGTGACGGCGTAACCGTTTCTATAAATGAAACAGAAGATGCAAATTACACAATTTCCGAATTCATTTTAGATGAAGGGGTATATAAGGCAAACTACACAGTCAAAGACTTAAAAATGTATACTGTAACTCCTTTATACGCTTATGCTACTGATTTCATATCTGGTGTCATTGTTGGAGGAGAACCTCTCCCTTCAGCTAATGTAAATATGAAATCTGAATATGCAGGAGTTTCATATGCAGGCACAAACAATATTGTAGAAGTTCACTTAACCAATGATGGAGCTTTCAACTTGACTTATGTTGTTGATTTCTATGTTGACTCTGTTAAAAAGGAAAGTGCTGAAGTCTACTTGCCTGTTAGCTATAACACTGTATTGCTTATGGAAGATGATACCATTAGGCCAGTGACTGAAGCTACTGTAAACGGTGGAGAAAACGAAGTTGTAAATTATACTGTTATTGTAAGCAATAAGGAAACTGGTGAGGTTTTAGCTGAATCAACCATAACTCCTACAATATTATACAATGGTAATTTAGGTAAGGACTTGGCTTATCCTGCTGGAACTTTAGAATCATTTAGAAACATTACAATAAACGGTGACATTTATGTAGATTCCAAACTTGACTACAGTGCAGGAAGCGCAATAGGCAGAACAGATATTTGGAGAATTGAAATGCCTGCAGGCTCAACTGTTGTCAATGCATTTGTTTATGTGGCTTACAATTGGGATAAGACCAATGGTACCATTCCTGTATGGACAACAAGTTTCAATGAAGTGAACATTAGCAGTTCTGTTGCATATAGAGATCAATCCAACCTTGGTCAATATGGTTCCTATGGCTATGGTCTTGTTGTCTATGATGTATCCAACTTGATCAATACCAACGGAAGCAACATTTTCTCATTAGGCAAAGAGCAAGGAGTGACTGCTGTTTATCCAAGCACTCTTGTTATCCTTTATAATGTGACTGACTCTGATACCATTAGGGAAGTCCACATGTTCAATGGAGCTGACTTATTGTCCACTGCAAACAACACTGCAGGAAGAATCCCTGCTTCTAATGGCATTTTAGATGTTGAATTAAGCGAAGGACTTATTTCTGCTGATTTATATGTATTTGCAGCCAGTGCTCAAGAAGGTGAAGGTAACTTAATAGTTAACGATAATGAGTACACAAACATTTGGAACGGATCATCCAATTCTATAGAAAAATATGCTGTTGACATGACTGATTCAATTAAGGAGTCAAACAATGTGTCCTTTGTCGCAACTGGCTCAACCATTTTGGCTTTACAAGAATTTTTAGTTCTTAAGTATGGTGCTCATTCTGCAAGCGTCGCTTTAAGTTCAGAATATTCTGGAGCTGCATTTGCAGGTACTGACAATGTCATAAAAGCTAATGTGACTAATGAAGGTCATGTTGATGAAGATTATATTGTTGAATTGTATGCAGATGGCGTAAAAGTGGATAGCAAAGAATTATCCTTGGCTATTGGTGAATCTGCAAATGTCCTATTGGTAGACCCTACCATTAGGCCTGTCACTGAAAATACAGTTAACGGTGCAGATAACTCTAAGATTAATTATACTGTAGTTGTAAGCGTTAAAGATTCTGCTGATGTTTTAACACAATCCACTATTACTCCTACCTTATGGTATAACGGTAACCTTGGTAAGGACTTGGCTTATCCTGCTGGAACAATTGAGTCCTTTG
>CAMODR010000149.1 GCA_946611495.1 uncultured Methanobrevibacter sp.
ATTATTCTAGCATTCCCTTTATGTATTTTTCAAAAGGAATAATGTCCTTAACATCTCTTGGAGCAATAACTGCAACCTTTATGACCTGACTTTCACTGTCAAGGTCTACAGATAATGTTCCTGGAGTTAAAGTAATACTGTTTGCTAAAATAGTTTGGGAAATTGGTCTTTTTAAATCGGTATCAATATCAATGACAACTGGGTCATACTGATTTCCTTTAAATATTCTTACAACCATATCTAAAGTGGATTTAATAATCTCCAAAATAAGCACTACTAAATAAGCGATTGCATAATAAATTCTAGATAAAAACATTAAAATAACCCCATAATGTTTTATTAAAGAAAATTAATTGAATTTTAATCAAAAAAATTAAAATACAATTAAATAATGAATCTGATAAATTAATAATTTAATATAATTTATCCAAATCGAATAAGGACAAATTTAACTACTTAATTTAAAATTTTAACAGGTTAAATCAAAAAATAATAAAAATATTTAAAAATTAAAACTTTAAACTAATAAAAATTATTAATTCAAACATTCAAAATTCTTATAAAATTTCATTGAAAAAAGCAATGAATTTTTATGAAGAATAATGAATAATTATTACAAATTTTCATGAAAATTATTTTTTTATTATAATACTATTAATTAATATTATTATAAACAATATTATTTATCATGATTATTTATTATAAATCTTTTCATAATTTTATAATTTTATTAGATTTTAGAAAAAAATAATGAAAAATTAAACTAAAAATAAGGTAGAAATCATATAAAAGTAATACTATTTGAAATATTTTTATTAAAATATTAGTGTAAAAAACCAATATAAAAAATTAGCTTATTAAAGAATAAAAGCAAATATAGAGCAATTATAATAAAAAATAATAAAATTCCAAACTTTTTATAGTATTTTTTATCAGAAAATGGACTAAATGGTTTTATTCCAGATGGAGAGAAAGAATCCAAAATAATATGACTGAATAATCCTAAAAATGTGGAGAAAATCAAAACATGAGCATTTATTCTCAAAATTGGAAGAAATCCAAAGTAAAGCAATCCTATAAATAAAATCATTAATAAGACAAATAATAATGATAATTTCCTATTTAAAAACAATATTGCCAAAAATACGAGAACGCAAACCAATATAATGTAATTTAAAGGAATATTAGTTATAGAACTTAAATTAAAGTAAGAAGAAAGGTCCATTCCAAAATAAACCAATAAAAAGACAAATGCTCCTAAAACTATGCATCCTAAAATAGAATGGGTAAAACCTCTATGAGATGAAACCAAAAAGATAAATCCTAATAAGCTAATGATTAATCCTAAATAAATCGGCAAATTCAGCAAGTAAAGAAAAATTGATAAAATTATTCCAACTGAAATAATGATTAGCACATGATTGCGCTTAAATTCATGGTCAAAATCTGGAATATTTGCACCAATAACTGCTAATGCAATAGCAAAAGGGTCATAAAACATAATTAATGATAAAATGAATGCAAATATTGTGTGTCCCTTATATGATGACATTTTATCCTCCATAATAAAAAATATGAAAACAAAGAAAGATTAAAAAATCAATAAAACAATGCTAAAAGTTTCTTAATTAATATTTTGTAAAATAAGCATATAAATAAAATGAGAGCATTTGAAAACTAATATTGTGCAAAAATTCGATTAATTATGAAAAAGAGCTGGCTATAAAATTAAAAAAGAGTTAATCGATAAAATAGAAATTAAATTGAAATTTAAAAATTAGAAAATTAAAAAATTAATATTCCATATAATTATCAAATAAACCAAAATACTGCAAGAAGGATTTCATTTGAATAATGGACCTATTACAAATTCTCTCATTAGCATATCCAATTGCAGACAATACTTCACAAGTAACTGCAGGTATTCCCTCAAGATTAGACTCATCTTCCAAAGCTCCTTTAAACGGAATTCCAGCAGATTGATAAACGATCTTTTCAGATCCAGTAACCTTTGATATAAACTCAGCAATTCCAAAACTTCCCATTGTAGGATATTCACTACAGAAAACGCCTTCTTTACCAGGATTTGAATTAGGAGCAGTTGAATGAAAGTCACCAATAGCTTCAACTTTAAGTTCCTTAGCCTTTTTTAAAATCAAATTGCTTACAGAACCTTCCTTATGAGCCAATCTATTCAAATCTCCACCATCAAAATATCTTGAATTCATCATAGAAGCCTTAGGACATGCAAATGGAATTATATAAACAGTTCCTAAAAGGTTTAAATCAGATATTTGATCAATTAAGTTTAGGGCTGATATTTGAGGAGCCAATTCATTTCCATGAATTCCTGCAACAATCATGACTTTTGGAAAATTATTGCCTATTTTGATTATAGGAGTTCCCTTTATAGACTCTTCTAAGACATATTTAGCATTTTTAGTGAGATTAAGATTATTGAAGATATTCTTATTAGCCGAAATAAAGCCTCCAGTCTCATGACTAATATGCTTTAAATCCAAATAACCATTTTCTTCCCTTTTCATCAAAATCCCTTATAATCAATTGCTTAATAAATAAAAAAAGTACAATATATTTTCATATCTTTTATATCAAATTTCATATATTTTTATCAAATTCCCTACCTTTATAATTATCTTTTTTATTTTATTTAAACTTAAAATTATATATAATAAAAAACAAAGTTTAAATATAATATTAATTTTTAATTGAAATTTGATAATTAGAATTAAATTGCTAATTTTTTAATTATAAAAAGATTAATTGAAATTTGATAATTAGAATTAAATTGTAATTTTTTAATTATAAAAAAATTAATTTTTAAATTTATAAAAATTAAATAGCAAAATTCTTAAAATTAGTAAAAAAGTTTATTCTTTTTAAGATTTATAAAATTAATTCTTTAAAAGTTATTAAATGTCAAATGAAATTATTATAATCAACTAACTTATCAAAAACAATTTGAGTGATAATATGGAAAAAGTTGTTTTAGCATTTAGTGGTGGATTAGACACTACTGTATGTGTTAAATTATTAGAAGAAGAATACAATTACGAAGTAATAACTGCATGTGTTGATGTAGGTCAACCAAGAGAAGAATTAGAAAAATCACAAAATTCTGCAGACAAAATCAAGTCTGGAAAACATTACATCATTGATGCTAGAGAAGAATTTGCAAATGATTACATTGCAAAAGGAATTAAGGCTAATGCAGAATACGAAGGTTATCCATTAAGTACCGCTCTTGCAAGACCTTTAATTGCAATGAAAATTATTGAAATTGCAGATAAGGAAGGCGCAACTGCAATTGCACACGGTTGTACCGGTAAAGGTAATGACCAATTCAGATTTGAAGCAATCATAAGATCCATGTCTGATTATAAAATCATTGCTCCAATCAGAGAAATGAACTTAACCAGAACTGAAGAGCAAGCATATGCAAAGGAACATGGTCTTAACTTATCCTATGATAAAATTTACAGTATTGACGAAAACCTTTGGGGAAGAGCTATTGAAGGGGATGTTCTTGAAGACCCTGCAAATGAGCCTCCTGAAGAGATTTATGAATGGACCAAATCTGCTGAAGATGCAAAAGACACTCCTACTAAAGTAACTATCGAATTTGAAGAAGGAGTTCCTATTGCTATCGACGGCGAAATGATGGGTTTAGTTGACTTAATCGATAAGGCAAATGAAATTGCTGGTGAAAATGGAGTAGGTAGAGTAGACATCATTGAAAACAGAATGATTGGTCTTAAAAGCAGAGAAACCTACGAAGTTCCAGGTGCTAAATTATTAATCGCAGCTCACAAGGCTTTAGAACAATTAGTATTAACTGTAGATGAGCTAAGATTTGCTGAATACATGAGCACATTATATGCTGACCTTGTATATGAAGCTCTCTGGCAAGAACCATTAAGAGAAGACATTGACCAAGCAATTGATCATATGCAAAGAAGAGTTAGCGGTAAAGTTGTAATGAAATTATTCAAAGGTTCAATTCAACCATTAAGCAGAGAATCACCATTCAGCTTACACAGCATTGAACAAATTACCTTTGAAGACAAAGAAACTGACCAAAGCGAAATTGAAGGCATGATCAAATACCACGGTCTTCAAGCTGCTAACTACCAAAAATTAAATAGATAAATGCAAATTTATCTATATTTTTCTTTTTTTTTGAAAAAATAAAATTAGTTCGTATGTAAAAGAATAAATTTTATCTAAAAAATAATGTTGAAAATCTGAATATTGCTGAAAATTTAAAAAATAATGTTAAAAATCTAAAGAATAATGTTAAAAATCTAAAAAATAATGTTAAAAATCTAAAAAATAATGTTAAAAATCTAAAAAATATTGTTAAAAATTTAATAAAAAATAATGTTAAAAATCTAAAAAATATTGTTAAAAATTTAATAAAAAATAAT
>CAMODR010000150.1 GCA_946611495.1 uncultured Methanobrevibacter sp.
TGGTAAAACTTACTATGGAACCTGTAACTCGTATTGAAGGTCACGCAAAAATTACTGTACACCTTGACGAAGCAGGAAATGTAGAAGACACTAGATTACATGTTATGGAATTTAGAGGATTCGAAAAATTCTTACAAGGACGTCCAGCTGAGGAAGTACCTCGTATTGTACCAAGAATCTGTGGTATTTGTGATGTACAACACCACTTAGCAGCTGCTAAAGCTGTTGACCAAATCTACGGATTTGACGATGACGAAATCTTACCTGCTGCTTACAAAATGAGAGAATTAATGAACTGGGGATCTTTCATGCACTCTCACGCTCTCCACTTCTACTTCTTAGCAGCTCCTGATTTAGTCATTCCTGACGGAACCAGAAAAACTAGAAACGTTTTCCAAATTATCCAAGATATGCCTGAAGTTGCTTTACAAGCTATTAAAATCAGAAGAAACGGTTTAGATATTGTATCTGCAACTGGTGGTCGTCCTATTCACCCAACTTCTTCTACCCCTGGTGGTATCTCCACTGAATTAGATGAAGAAACCCAAGCTGATTTATTAGCAAAAGCTAAAGAAAACGTAGAATTAGCTCAAGCTACTATCGAATTAGCTGTACCTATCTTAGAAGAAAAAATGGACTTAGTCAAAACCTTAGGTTACTTCGGTGACACCCGTCACTGTGGTCTCGTAAACGACGGTGTATGGGATGTATACAACGGTAATGTAAGAATCAAAGACAAAGACGGTTCCATTTACTGTGAATACAACAACCTTGAATACACTGATGTTGTTGCAGAACATGTAAAACCTTACTCCTGGTTAAAATTCCCTTACATTAAGGAATTAGGATACCCAGAAGGTATTTACAGAGTAGCACCATTATCCCGTATTAACGTTTGTGACAAAATGCCTGACGCAGCTCCTTTAGCACAAGGTGCTTTAGAAGACTTCAGAGACAAATTCGGTTACGCACAATACCCATTATTATTCCACTGGGCAAGATTAATCGAATTATTAGCTTCTGCTGAAATGGCTGTAGACGCATTAGAACAAGACTTATCCGGAGACAAATTCCCTGACGCATTAGAAAGAACCGCAGGTGAAGGTGCAGGTATTGTAGAAGCTGCTCGTGGTACTTTAATCCACCACTACAAAACTGATGACAATGGTTTAATCACCAACGCAAACATTGTAGTAGCAACTATTCAAAACAACCCTGCAATGGAAATGGGTATTCAACAAGTAGCTAAAGACTACATCAAACCTGGTGTAGAAGTAGATGATAAGATCTTCAACTTAATGGAAATGGTTATCAGAGCTCACGACCCATGTTTATCTTGTGCTACCCACACTATGGATAGCCAAATGAGATTAGCTACTGTCGAAGTATATGATAGTGAAGGAAACTTAATAAACAAAATCTAACTTTGGAGTGTTAAAATGATAGTATTCAATGAAGATAGCTGTATTAAATGTGGTGCATGTGAAGGTGTTTGTCCTACAGCAGCTATTGAAGTAGGCGATCACATCGTTTACTGTGATACTTGTGGCGGAGAACCTAATTGTGCTGAAGTATGTAAAAACGGCGCATTACAAGTCGACGACATAGCTATTGATGAAGAAGGAAACACTCAAGTAAGATTAATCTTTAACAAAACCAAATGTGACGAATGTGGAGATTGTGTAGACGCATGTCCTTCCAAAACTCTTAAATTAGATGCAGAAGATTCTCAACTCCTTAAAGGATTCTGTGTAATGTGTCAAAAATGTGTAGACGTATGTCCTGTTGACGTTATCGGAGTTCCTGGTGTTAAAGAACCTGCTAGCAGAGTTGTTGAACCAGAAGGACCTGTATACATTGATGATTGTAAAGGATGTGGAGTATGTGTTCCTGAATGTCCTGTAGATGCAATCACCTTATCTGCTTATGGTGAACCTATCGTAGTAGATGAAGAAAAATGTATCCAATGTGGAGTCTGTTCCCAATCCTGTCCTTGGAATGCAATTTTCATCGCAGAAAACGCACACCCTGCAAAACGTTCTAAAGTAATGAAATCCTTTACCTTAGACGCAGATGCATGTATCGGTTGTAATTCCTGTGTTGACGCATGTCCAGGTAACTTCATTAGTCCTAAATCTGACTTGACTGTAGCTCTTCCTGAAGCTTGTGCTGCATGTGGTCTTTGTGTAAATGTATGTCCTGTAGATGCAATTGACTTAGATGTTGAATATGGCGCATCTAAATTCGCATCCACTGAAGGAATTTGTTGGGATGAAGAAAAATGTCTCTTTGACGGAGGCTGTGCTTTAAAATGTCCTACTGAAGCTATAAAAGTAGTTACTAAAAGAGGAATGGAAGTACCTTCCCGTCAGAAAGATATGGGCGAACAATCTTTCACCATGTGTGTAAGATGTGGTGCTTGTGCAAATGTCTGTCCTAACGATGCATTACAATTAGACTATGTTGACAAAGAAATTGATGGCGAAACTGTAATGAGAGATAGAATTATCTTCAACCCATCTAAATGTGACGAATGTGGAGAATGTATTGACGCATGTCCATATGATATGTTACATAAAGCATACAAAGTTAACTTGCCTATTGCAGGTTTCTGTACCCTTTGTGAACAATGTCTTAAAAAATGTACTCCTGAATCACTTACTTTACAATAGATTCGGTCGAAACACAAAATTGAACCTATTAGGAAAAATAGGTAAGGCACTTAACTGCGGTTAAGTGCCTTTTTTTATTTAATTGCTTTTTTTATTTTCTAAATTTTTTATTAAATCTTTTATGCTATTTTTATTATTTTAAAAAAATTTTATTAAATATTAAATTAAAAATTATTATTGAGTATTCTTAAATTATTGGATTAAGAACAAAATTATGAAAAATATCTATTTATTAATTTTTATATTATTGAATATTCTTTTAAATGGTGAATTTATGTTTGATTTAGTCTTAAAAAACTTAAAGCTTGTTGGAGAATCTAATGAATTCTTTATAGCTATCAATGATGGAAAAATAGCAAGTATATCTAAAACTCCTCTTCATGGAGATAAGGAAATAAATATTAATGGACAGTATGTATTGCCTGGTCTAATAGATCCTCATGTCCATTTTAGAGATCCTGGATTGACTTATAAGGAAGATTTTAAAACAGGTTCTATGGCTGCTGCTAATGGTGGATTTACCTTTGTAATGGATATGCCAAATACACTTCCAAAAACAAACACTTATAAGGCTTTTAAGGATAAGTTGGAAATGGCTAAATCAAAATCAGTAATTAATTTTGGACTTCATTCTGGTCATGCATCATTTGAAGAGATGGAAAAGATATTGGAATTAGGCCCAATGTCATTTAAGGTATTTATGGATTTAGAAAGTGATGAGGAACTTGATAGAATTTTTAAGGATATTTCTCAACTTGAAGGAAATCCAATATTAACTGTTCATGCTGAAAAGCAATCTATCGTTTTAGGAAATATAGAAAAATTATCAACTGATGAGGATTTAAAGGATTCTGCTAAAACTTACAGTTATGCTCGTTCAGCAGAATCTGAAATAGAATCCATTAAACAAGCCATTCAACTTTCTAAAAAATATGGCAATGATTTGCATATTTGTCATTTAAGCACTAAAGAGGGTATGGAACTTGCAAAATCCAATAATGTTAGCTATGAATTCACTCCACACCATCTTTTATTTGATAATTCCTACTTTGATGAGTTTGGCACAATAATTAAAACAAACCCTCCTTTAAGGGAAATTAAGGATAAGGTCAATGTTTGTGATATCGATTCTGATTCTATGATGGGTACTGATCATGCGCCTCATAGTTTAGAGGAAAAAAATAAGGGAGTTTGGGATTCAAGCCCTGGAATTCCATCATTAGAAACAGTTTTGTCTTTAATGCTTACTGAGGTGAATAAATCTAATTTAGACTTCTCTCTTATACCGAAGATATTCTCTGAAAATGTTGCAAAAAGGTTTAATATTCCCAAAAAAGGATTCATTAAGGAAAATTTTGATGCAGATTTAGTTGTTGTGGATTTAAATAAAAAAGGAACCTTTGATATTGAAAATTTCTATACTAAAGCAGAATATTCTCCATTTGATGGTATGGAATATGAAGGTGCAGCTACCATGACAATTCTTGGTGGTGAGGTGATTATGGAGAATAATGATTTGTACATATAGATGTGCTTTTCATTATTTTATTTATTTTCACTTTGTTTTATTTTATTTAGAATTATCTTTAATATTTTTTATACTTGTTATTTTGTTTTTAATTTAATTAATCGTATTTTTTATTTAATTGTATTTCTTTTTCATTGGAAAATTTGTGATTTTTTTCAATATCACTTTTTCTCTTTTTAACTTATACTCTTTTTTTAATCTTTTCACT
>CAMODR010000151.1 GCA_946611495.1 uncultured Methanobrevibacter sp.
TCTTTAGGTAAAAAAGTAAAAGAAGAGATTATTCCTCTTCTTCATGATTTGAAAACATTGTTCTTAATTCTCTTCTTAAAAGTTTCCAACCATTTACTCTTGGAAGTTCATCCATTGTAAATATTTTTCTTGGAACCTTATATCTTGCTAGATACTCTTTTCCATAGTTTATAAGGCCTTCACTGTCTTCTTCGTCTTTCCATACGACTGCAGCAACAGGAAGCTCTCCCTTATGTGGATGAGGTATGCTGAATACAGCAATCTCTTCGACTTTAGGATATTTTATGAGTATCTCTTCAACTTCAGTAGGATATATCTTCCATCCGCTCATTACAATCATGTCTTTTTTCCTGTCTGTAATGAATAAGCGGTTGTCTTCATCAATATAACCAATATCTCCAGTTAAGAACCATCCGTCTTTAAGGAATGACTTTTTAGTTTCTTTTTCCATGCCCCAATATCCTTTAGCTATTGCAGGTCCTCTAAGAGCTATTTCTCCTTGTTCATATTGCTTAAGGGATATGTTTGGGTCATTTTCATCTACAATCTTAAGCTCTGAAAAGCATACTGGATGGCCTACACTTTCGTATCTGTCTGCTGTAGCATAGTCTTCAGGACGGATTACAGTTCCTGTACCGATTACAATGGTTTCAGATAATCCATATGCGTTAATGATTGGAATGGCGTATTGTCCTATGAACTTTTTCCAGATCTTTTTATGCAATGGTCCTCCACCGCTTATTATTTCACGAACAGTGGATAGGCTTTTTCTCTTTTCTTCTTCAAGATTGGTTAATGTGTGTATTACAGGAGGCATGCTTGATAATACGCTAACCTTTTCCTTTTCACATAACTCTAAATATTCCTCGATTTCAAAGAATTCCATCATGATATATAATGCTCCTGCTCTAAGTGCTGCAACAGCCCAAGAGATGCCTACATGGGCCATTGGGTAAATGCATAGGAATACATCATTTTCCTTAAATGTTAAGACATCACACGCATTATGGATGGCTGTAAACCAGTTTCCATGAGTTAGCATAGATCCTTTAGGTTTTCCAGTAGTTCCTGAAGTGTATTGTAATTGGCATAAGTCATCCCAATCGGTCTCTTCTGCAGGGAGGATTTCGCTACCGAGGAAGCTTTCGCATGGCTCCATTATATGTGACTGTATATCAAGGCCTTTAATGGTGTCTTGCGCTTCCTTGTCAGTAATTATTAGCTTTGCGTCTGAATCTGTAATCATATAGTTTAATTCTGGAGCTGTAAGGATTCTGTTAGTTGGAATAGCTATTGCACCGATTCTCCAAATTGCAAATAGTGAAAATATATATTCTGGAGAATTGTTTAGATATATTAATACTCTGTCTCCTTTTTCTATTCCAATGTCCTTTAATGTTTGTCCCATTCCAGATACGATAGATAATATGTCTCCTGAATTGTATCTTAAGTTTCGTGATGGGCAATAAAAGACATCCTTATCAAGTCTGCAAGTGTTGGCATCTAAAAATGTAGTGATATTTAACATACTTTACCTCTAAATTCTTTATTTATTTAATACGTGTTTTTAATCTTTTTTTTAATCAACAGATAATTATTAGTAATATTTTTATAATTTTTATCAATTTTATTCATTTTTTTTTTAATTTTTTAATTTAATTATTTTTTAAATTTTTTATTTTTTTTTAAATTATTCAATTAATTAATTTAAATTATTAATCTCCTTAATGACTTCATTTGCAACGTCCATTGTTTTAGAACTGCCTCCTAAATCTGGTGTTAAGACCTTTCCTTTTTCTAAAACATTTTCACATGCTATCTTAACTTTATTTGCAAGATAATCTTCATCCAGATATTCAAGCATCATAGATACTGATAAAAGCATAGCTATAGGATTTGAAATGTTTTCACCTGCAATGTCTGGTGCAGATCCATGAACTGGCTCAAATATTCCATGTTTGTCTCCAATGTTTCCAGATGGAGCAAGTCCAAGTCCTCCCACAAGACCTGCTGAAGCGTCTGATAGTATGTCTCCAAATAGGTTGCTTGTTACAATGACATCAAATTCCTGTGGTTTTGTCAATAGGTACATTGCAGTTGCATCCACATAATAGTCATTTGTCTTTATATTTGGAAATTCTTCACTTACCTTGTAAAATGAATCTTTAAAAATGCCGTCTGTCTTTTTCAATACATTTGCCTTATGTACACAGGTTACTGATTCCTTTTCGAGTTTTATGGCTTGGTTGAATGCTAATCTTGAAATTCTTTCACTTGCTTTACGGCTTATGACCCTTTGGGCTATTGCCTTAGCATCATCATTTCCTTGATTTTCCATAGTTTCATTGCCTGAGTATAATCCTTCAGTATTCTCCCTAACTATTAGAAAATCCAAATCATCAAATAGGCATTTAACACCTTTAAATGATTTTATTGGTCTTAAGTTAGCGTAAGTGTCTAGTTCTTGCCTAAGTGTAATGATTGGGCTTTTTTGTCCAGGTGTTGATGTTATAGCTCCAAAAAGGGTTGCTCTAGTATTTTTAGCTATTTTTATAGTCTCTTCAGGAATGGTTGTTCCATTTTTATCAAAGCATTCCCTGCCTGCTTCAGCCTCAATGAAATCTATGTTTAAGTCTAATGATTCAAGTACAGCAACTCCTGCTTCTGTTACTTCTTTACCTATTCCGTCACCATCAATTCTTGCAATCTTAATCATGTCTTCAGAATCCTTATTTTTTTAATGTTTAAAAAGATTTTAAATGATTATAGTTTATATATCATTAAAAATTTTCAGCTTTTTAAGCCCTTTTTTGAAATTTAATTGATCTAAATTTCTAAATTTATTAATATTAATTAATTATATTAACTTTATTAGTTTTAATCTTTTGCAATTTTAATCATTAATGTACATTTTTATACATTATATTTTTAATTTTTTAGAGATATTTGGCGAAACTTCAAATAAAAAAATCATTTGTATGGTATCGATTGTTCGTATAATGTAGAAATATTTATATACTTTAAGAATATAAATAATAATTAAGTATATACAAAATAAATTAGATATATTAAAATAATTAGATATATTTGATTTAATTGTATCTTAATATATTTTTGGATAATTTTAGGATGGTAATATTATGGAAAAATCTATTGATGATTTAATCTTAGACTTAAAAGATTCTGATGATTTTGTAAAAGAAGAAGCAATCGGTTTACTCGAGCTTAAAGGTGAAGAATCTGTTGAACCACTTATCGAAGCTTTAGGAGATAGGAATAAGGATATTAAAATCGGTGCTGTTCAAGTATTAAATGCAATTGGTGATAAAAGAGCTATTCCGGGACTCGTTAAACTTTTAGGAGATAGAAATAAACTTGTAAGAAGAGAAGCTTCTACCGCTTTAACAAATATGGGTGATGAAGCTATTGAATATGTTCTTCCTGAATTAGACAATTCAAAATGGAGAGTTAGAGGAGCAGCTTGTTGGATCTTAGGCGCTTTAGATGCTAAAGAAGCACTTCCTAAACTTGAAGAATTATTAGAAGACGAAAGTTCTTTTGTACAAATGGGTGCAAAAGACGCTATTAGCAGAATAAACAAAGAATAAATTACTTTTTCTATTTTATTCTTTTATTTTCTTTTATTTTCTTTTCTACTTTTTTTAACTTTATTTTACTTTTTATACTATTTTTTAAATGTCTTTTTTTTATTTGTATTCAGAAGATTTCTTTTCATATGCTGTCTATAAGTTTATAAAATATGGTTTACATAATATTATTAGATTCAAATCAATTGAAATTTAAAAAATTATTATTAATTTAAGGTTTATTTTATGATAACTATAACAAAAAAAGAAGAAGAAGTCTTAAATCAAATCAAAGAGCATGATGCTGATAGAATTGACAGCTCTATCCTCAAGGATGAGTTAGGTCTTTATGAGCATGACTTAAATGACTTGCTAAAGAGTCTTGATTCAAAGGGCCTTGTAAGTTATGATGGATCTTCAGTTCAATTAAAGGAATTTGATGGTGAAATCAATACTGTAGATTCAAAGGAAGACGTATTGACTGCTGAATTGAACCAAAAGGAAAAGCGATCCTTTGAGATAATCAAGTCCTTGGCAGATAAGGATGGCTTGGTTTCAAGATATGAAATTGAAGGAAACCTTTTGTATGGTGATTTGAAATTAACTGATTTTAGGATGTATCATATTATCTTATCTTTAGAGAATAAGGGACTAATAGAAGCAGTTTATAAACATAATGGGGACTATTATAAGGTCTTATGAGCTTTTTTTCTTTCTTTATTTTTTTTATTAAACTAACATTTTTTAATAAATTAACCATTTTTTAATAACTAACTTTTTTTATTAAATTAACTATTTTTAATAAATTAAC
>CAMODR010000152.1 GCA_946611495.1 uncultured Methanobrevibacter sp.
AATTAAGTTTATTTTTTAAATCATTATTGGATTTTTTTAAAGTTTTGTTTTCTTTTTTCAGTTCCTCTAAATTTTTTTCTAGTTCATTGTTTGCCTTAATTAGAGATAATTTCCTATTAGCTAATTTTTCTGCCAGGTCTTGTCGTGATTTTATTAAGGATTCATTTTCTTCAGATGATTGTTTTAGTTTAGTTTCCAAGTCTTTTTTGGTGTTGGCAAGTGTTTCTTTTTCCTTTATTAGTATGTCTGATTTTGTTTCAAGTTTTTTATTAGTTCTACTTATGGATTGGTTTTCTTTAGTCAATTCTTCTGATTTGGTTTTTAAGTCTTTAATGCCATTGTTTAAACTTTTATTTTCTTCAGATAGTTTATTTAATTTATTTTCTAAATCTTTTTTAGATTCTAAGGTTTCAGACAATTTATCATTAGACTTTTTAATCGAATCTTCTAATTCGGAATTTTTAGATAAAATGGCTTGATATTTCGCATTTAGCTCATTAAAAGACTTTTTTATTTTCGTATTTTCCTCATTAGTTAATTCTAGCTCTGAATTAAAACTGTTGAAAACTTCTTTTAATTGTTTATTTTCATTTTCTAATTCAGATATTCGCTTATCCTTGTCGGCAGCCATATAAATCTCTCATAAAAAGTTCAAATAGTTAATAATTGTTTTGTTTTAAATATTTAATAAATTTTTATATATAACACAAAGTTCAAAAAGATTTGATAAAAATTTTATAATATTAAAGATAAAATATAATATGGATTTAATATAGGGGGAATTTTAATTACTGCTAAAAATAATACTCTGAAAACTAATTCTAATACATTAAAAAAATCAGATACAGAGTATAAATTTTGGATTCATAGAATTGATTTGGATATTATAGGTCAATTGAATAATGAAAAGCAATTGGGTTCTAAATCAAAACGTTCCCACAGTATTCATAAGATTCATGAAAATGACAGGATTCTTATTTTCACAAAAAGAAACAACAACCTAGAGTTTATCGCATATACCAAAGTAGATAAAACATATCAAGACTCCAAGGAGTTGTATGATTATTATATTTCAAGAAAGAAGCTTAAACTGAAGGGCATGAAATATTTCATTGAACCGTTGCAGACTTTGGATATAGGAAAGGAATTGGATTTTGTTAAAAACAAGAATGCGATATCCGGCTCTTTCACATCAGAATATCGTGAAATAGATAAAAAAGACTTCTTAAGAATTATAAAGCGTTGCGGAAAGGACAATTTAACTAATGAGCTGCCCGAATACCTTGAAGAGGTTAATATGTTCAAGGATGAATTCATCATTTCAACAGCCAATTCAATGAATAATGTGTTCCAATCCTTTAGAAACAAGAAGCCTATTAATTATAAAAAGGTCATCACAGTACTTGAAAAAGTTTTAAAAGAGGAATATGGCATAGAACAAAGTTCTGAAGAATTATTGGAACTTTTATCCAAATCAGAAATGTCTAACTTTATTGAAATTCCTCAAAATATTGAATTGCAATCAAAGGATGATGGTTCAAAACTGGAAGAAAATCAGATTTCAAATGCGGATTCCTCAGAAGACATGTCTATAAAATCTGAAGATTCATCTCCTGAAGAACAAAGCAAAACATTCAAGCTTGTTAGGCAGGAAGAAACTCATTATTGGATTCATAGGACCCTATTAAGTGTTTTCAATCAAATAAAAGATGAAAAATTAATAGCTGCCAGATCTCCAAAGGCAACCAATATCAATAAGATAAGAAAAAACGACAAGATTCTTTTCGTTGCAAAACCAGGCAATACTCTTGAATTCATAGCAAGCTCAAGAATAGCAGGAATAGATATAACAAAAGACTTGTTATATAACGATTATTACCAATCAGAGAAGAAATTAATGCTTGATGAGATTTCATACTTTGAAAAGCACCTTACCACATTGGAGGTTGGAAAAAAACTGGATTTTGTCAAGGATAAAAACAATGTTGCAGGATCATTTAAAAGCGAATACAAGGAGATTTCCAAGAAAGATTATGATACAATCTTGAACGAGATGACTTTGACAAGTGAATATCCATTGCATCTGGAGAAGATTCATATTCCATTGAAAAGCATAATATTGCACAGCATAAAAGTATTGCACAATATTCTTAAAAATTATACAAGCAAGAATCTAATTGAAATAAAGAGATTTGTCAGTCTTTTAAAAGAAATGCTCAAAGGATACAAGATACATAAGACTTATGACGAGCTTCTGGACTTCTATTCAAAAAATGTGCATGAAATAGAACTGAAGCACGTTCCTTCTAGAGATCCTGATAAATTCGTGCCTTTATACACTGCATCAGGAACCAAAAGGAATTTCACATTCATTAAAATAGAATAATTTTTTAAAAAAGGTTTTATTTAGGGAGATATTTAAAATGAACTATGAAGATGTAATAATGGCTCTTAAAAACGGAAACGTCCCCGCTGAAGGAGTCAAGGACATATGCATGGGGCGTGATGATGAAATAGCCGAGTTTGAACGCCTGCTTGAGAAGGTTAGTGAGGACAAGGCCATAACAAAATTCATCAATGGTGAATACGGCGCTGGAAAATCATTTTTCTTGAAAGTCATCCAGGAAATGGCTTATGAAAAGAATTTTGCAGTATCTTTCATCACACTTGGAGAAGAGGTGCCCTTCAACAAGATGGATGTTGTATACAAAAACATAGCAAAAACACTCAAATGCAAGACAGGAACTTCATTGGAGCACATCATTAAAAGATGGATTACTAGGCTTAAAATGGAGGCATTTGAGGAAACTAGCGACCCTATGGAACAGAATCAAATCATAAAGGATTCAATAAACAGGGATTTGAAAGAAGTTAGGGAATATTCCAATTCCTTCGCAACAGCTATTGAAAGCTACAACAAGTTGATGAATGAAGAAGATTACAAGACTGCCAATTATTGTCTTGCATGGCTTAGAGGAGACTCCAACATTCCATTTACTGAAAAGAAGAAATTCGGTGTCAAAGGAGATGTGGACAAGCACAATGCATTCGATTTCCTTGAGGCTCTGTCTGTTTTCGTCAAATCTGTAGGCTATTCCGGCCTTGTGGTTTTGATAGATGAAGGCGAATATATAATGAACCTACACACCGCGAAACTCAGAGACACTGCTTATGACAACCTTAGAATAATTTATGACAATTGCAATCTAGGCAAATTCAAAAATACTTTGTTTGTATTTGCAGGAACTCCTGAATTATATGAAGATCCTAAAAAGGGAATTCCTGTTTATGAAGCATTGGATGACAGGCTCAGGGATGTTTTAAACACTGATTATGTTGATGTGAGAAAGCCTATTTTTGAATTAAAAGGATTTGACAGGAAAAATCTGATTGAAATCGCTGGAAAAATAATGATAATGCACTCTGAGGCATATAATTGGAATGCTTCCGATAGGATAAATCCAATCATTTCAGATCTTGTGGACATGCATATTAACAATGCCAGCTTGATTGGAGGAAAAGTTACTCCTCGAGTATTCGTCAGATCATTTATAAGCGTCCTGGATACCGTTCAGCAAAATCAATCATCATTCAAGGAAAGCGAAGACATATTGAAATTATTTGAAAACAAGGAGAAGGAACTTGAGGAAGACTTCCTTGATGACCTTGATGACGACTGGTAGATAATATTTAGGAGAAATCATTATGCCTGAAGTAGACCTAGCTGAAAAATTGAATCCTAGACTTACCCACTTTCTTGCAAATAGACTTGGTTGGAAACAGCTCAATCCAATACAGGAAAAAGCAATACCTATTATTTTTGAGGGTAGGGACACTTTAGTACTAGCTCCAACTGCTTCAGGTAAAACAGAAGCTGTCTTGATTCCCTTATTTAATGAAATACTTAATAATAAATTAGAACCTACAAGCGTGCTTTACATATCTCCCTTGAAAGCACTTATCAATGACATGCACAACCGTATCGAAAGCTGGGGAAATCATTTTGGCATTACAGCTGCAAAATGGCATGGCGATGTTGATTTAGGAAAGAGAAATAAATATTTAAAGAATCCTACAGATTTCCTTTCCATTACTCCAGAGTCATTGGAAGTCATAATAATGAATAAGTCTTCTTCAGCAAAACACAGGATATTTCAGAATGTCCGATATATTATTATTGACGAAATCCATTACTTTGCAGACTCTGATAGAGGCATTCAACTGAATTCAATTGTAAATAGGATATCAAGATATTCTAATCATGATATTCAGAAGCTGGGACTCTCAGCTACTGTTGGAAACCCTGAGCTTATTGCTGAATGGATGGACAAGGAGAATCCAGCTACAATAGTAAAAGACGATGATCAAAG
>CAMODR010000153.1 GCA_946611495.1 uncultured Methanobrevibacter sp.
AATGATTTGATTATATAATTTTAATTAAATTTTTATTTTTTATCAAAGTGATATAGATTACAATTTTACAAAATATTTAATTTCAATATTCATTTTATTATTTTAATTATGTGGCATATTATATTGATAGAAATTGGGTAAACTATATAATAATTATAGTTATTTTTAATTATTTTGTAAGTATTTTCATATCGAAAATTCTCTTCAATATTTTTATAATTTTAATGATTAAAAAATAAGAATAATAAAAATTAATAAAAATTAATAAAAAATAGAAAAAATAGAAAAAATAGAAAAAACTGTAAAAATAAGATTTTAAAATTATAAAGAGAAAAGGGAGAAAAATAACTTAAATTAAAAAAATAAAATGATTAAAAATAAGTTTCAAAAATAAAAAAGAAAAAAAGAGAGAAAATAAAAAATAAATTAATATTTTTTTATTTAAAATAAACACAGCCTATTCATTTAAGCAGGAATTTCCTCATTTGGAACGTCATAAATGAAGAAGCTTGTGTATATTCTGTCTACCACATTTATCAAGGATCCTACAGAGAGTTCTATAGTGTTTCCAGACTCAAGGTAATTTGCCTTATCAAAGGTGAAAGTACCAGTTCCATTTTCCACATAGAAATGAACTTCTGCCTTTTTATCTGAATTCTTATTTAATGTAGCGTACATGTCAAAGCTTGCAAGATTGCTTGCAAAGCTTCCGTTTTTATACAAGTCTATTTTATAGCTTCCAGGGCCAACTGATTCAAGCTTGTCAAATTTAATTGTAGTGGTCTTGATTCTTGGACACATTGTTCCAACTCCTACAATTCCAGTGTCATTGTCCCAGGTTCTAAGCTGGTTTACACCATACCAATTAGGAGCTATTTGAAGCTTTAAGCTGTCATTCCATTGGCCAGGGCCATAAATTCCAAATGGATTTGCACTCATTTCACCAAGGATCATGAGGCTTGGACCTTCAGCATTTCTATAAATTGCATTATCAGTAATCAATGGCTCAACTGCATTTTCAGCTAAGTCATAGCCTGCATTGAATCTGATTCCTTCTAAAGAGTTATCTGCAATTAAATTGCTGGTTATGACAATTCCAGTACTGTTATTAGAGTCAACAGATATTCCTATATAGTTATTGCTGATATTGTTTAGGTAAACTGTAACGTTTACTGCAGAGCTATTGAAGTATAATCCGTATCCTCTAGGTCCTTCTGGAACCTCTTCAGTGTACCATCCAATGTTGTCGATTATGGTATTGTTGAATATTTCAGTGTTTGCATTTCCAAATCCATATTTGATACCATAATTGTTGTTTGTAACCTTATTTTCTCTCATTAAGGTGCCATTGGAGTATTCTGTATAAATTCCACTTTCAAAGTATCCTATGTCATTTCCTTCAATTAATGCATCTGCACTGTCTATAAGTTCAATTCCATATCCTGGCAAGATTGTGCTTCCATTTCTATAGTCATCCATAAGGTCTGGATTCAATATGTTTTTAATATTGTTTCCATCTATGACTGCTTCTTTTGTATTGTTAAGTATTATTCCATATCCTTCTCCATCAGTGGAGTTTGCATTGATGTTGAAATAACTTATTGCAATATTGTCTCCTGTTAATGTGAAGACAGGTAAAGCTGCCTTACCGTTTAATGTACTGTTAATATTGCTGTAAATAACAAGTGTCTTGTTGACATTTAGGTTTATGTCATTGTATTCTTTTCCAAGGAATTCAATGCTATAATTAGGGCTTATTTCATCAATGATTCTTTGAATCTCATCATTTTTAAGATTCTTGTCAATATAAGCTTTTTCTACTTCGTCTGTAACTGTAATGGTATTAGTATTTGTTATGCCTTTGTATTGTGCATTTCCTGCAAATTTGCTTGTGATTGTGTAATTCTTTGCAAGATTGATTTTCAATTTCACCATTCCATTTTCATCAGTTGTTTTTGTATAGCTTCCTTTTCCGACATTAAGGGTGATATTCTCTCCACTTAATGGATTGTCATTATTATCAGTTAACTTTGCAGTGAAATATTGTCCTGACTTATTGACATATGTCCTATTGTAAGTTATAAGCTTTGCACTAGCCTTTTTAATTGTTACAGTATTTGTTTTGCTTGCTGATGAGTAGATCTCATCTCCTGCAAATTTTGTTGTCATGGTATATTTGCCTAATCTTGCAAGGTTGATTGCAAGCTTAGCCATTCCCTCATCGTTAGTTGTTTTGGTATAGGTCTTGCTTCCTATAGAGAAGGTGACCTTTTTGCCTGATAAGGCATTTCCATCCTTGTCGCTAAGCTTTATGCTAAAGTATTCTCCAGATTTTGGAATGTATGTCTTATCAGAACTTGTGATTGTTACCTTGTTTGCACCAGCTTTGATAGTAATTGTGTTTGTTTTTGAAACAGCATTATATTGGTTGGTTTTAGGGGATTTAATTGTTACTGTGTATTTTCCCTCTTTTGCAAGGTTAATTGTCAATTTTGCTATTCCCTCTGCATTAGTTGTTTTTGTGTAGGTATGCTTTCCAACAGTAAAGGTCATTTCCTTATTAGCTATTGGATTGCCGTTTGCATCTGTGAATTTAGCTTCGTATTTCTCTCCAGAGCTTGGGATAAGTTCCACATTTGAGCTGCTGATTTTTGGAGTTTGCTTTTTGATAACTAAATTTACGCTCTTTGAACTTTTGTTATAATTCTCATTTCCATTGAAAGTAAATGTGACTTTATATGTCTTTTCTTTTGCAAGGTTAATTTTTAGCTTAATTTCTCCGTTTGCATCACTGATCTTTTCGTAAGTGGTGGAGACTCCATTGATCTTTATGATTATGCTTGCGCCTGCTACTGGATTTCCGTTTTCATCAATTATTTTTGCTCTAAGGTACTCTCCAGAAGATGGGACAAGATTAGTGTTTACAGCATCGATTTCAGTGTTTCTATATGTTCCTGGAATGTCTGAATCATTTACCTCAAATTTAACGTATGGATTGATTGTGTATAATGAGTAGAGTCCAGGGAAAGATGCAATTATTGTATTGTTGCTTTCAGCAAATTCCACATCAGTGAAATCAGCAGTTGCAGTACCGTTTTGCATTAGCACAGTTTTGTATATGTCTCCCTCTTGAGGGTCTGCATAAGTGTTGTTTTTATTCAAGTAGAATGTAACATAAATTGAGCTTAAGTCTGTTGCAACATTTCCATTTTTATCTGTGATAGATACTGAGTAGACTCCATTTTTCACTTGTGTCACTGGGCTAAGGTCTAATTTGTAAACGTCATTACCCCAAGTCACATCAGGGGCCTTAAACAGGGTAGCTCCACAAACGGTTTCATCTCTAAAGAATGCATATCCAAGGTAGACTACAGTTTTGCCAATGTCATAATTTCCATTTCCGTCTCCAACATATACATATACATCATTTTCGCTGTCGTAATTAAATGGGCCGCCTTTATATTTGCTATATTCAATATGGTAAGCTATTCTTTCGGTGTGGCCAAGGAAATAGTTGTTGTTGTTTATTTCCAGGTTTTCAGCACCTATATTTGCATTCATGTTTCTTACGCGGTAATCGTTTAAAACACCATATTGTCCATTTTGCTTAATGAAGTTTCCTTTGATTTCAACTTTAGTGATGTTGTTGTTTACATAGATTCCAGCACCGCTGGAGCTTCTTGGGTTTTGATTGTATCCTATGAAGTTGTTTATGATGTAAACGTATTCTCCAGAGTATAGGTCTATTCCACTGTGTTTGTTATATGTTATGTTGTTAGTGTGGATAGTTGTGTTTCTATTGTTTGGTCCAACATTTACTCCAGTAATTGTATTGCCTGTAATGTTATTGTTTGTAATGCTTGTTTTAGTGGAAGCAGTAAGGTTTATTCCTATATTGGAATTTTGAATAAGACAGTTGTGTATAAGTGTGTTTTCTGCATTTTCAACTCTTATTCCATCTCCATCACTAACTGTATTGATTGTACAGTTTTCTATCTCAACGCCATTTGCACCTCTGATGAGGATTCCATAGTCATCTGAATCTCCATAGGTATTTGTTAAATTAAATCCTTTTATTATGGTTCCGCTAGCTTCTGGGCTTATGTAGAATATTCCGATAGCTCCAGATCCTCGTCTATTTGAAGGACATGGGCTCATTGTTGTTCCCACTTCGCTGATGATTGTCAATTGTTTGTTGACAATGAAGTGGCAGTGGACATATTCAGTTCCTGTAATTATTATTGTATCCCCTGCATTTGCACTGTCGATTGCATTTTGTATTGTTGGGTTTGACATTTGGTTATATGCAGAACCGTCTACAGTGATTGTAGATG
>CAMODR010000154.1 GCA_946611495.1 uncultured Methanobrevibacter sp.
ATAGAAAATTTCACATCTAAAAAACGCCACTACAAAATAGCTAAAAAATGCCACCACAAAAACCACAAGAATAAGTAAAAATGCAAAAACCACAAAATAGCTAAATAATAGCTAAAATAGACAAATATAAAAATATATACACTTCTATTTGCAATATTCTTTGGAAACAAGATGTTAGGATCTAAGGGCTTAGACCCTCTTCTCATTCATACTGACTTTATAATGATGGCCCTTACAGTGATTATGTGCATATCTACAATATTGGCCATATTCTTTAATATCATGAAGTATGATAATACTCCGAGTGTGGATGTTCTTAGGTTCTTTAATAGCCTTAAGCCAAGGCGATTTAAGGATGTTGATTTGCTTAAGAAGTATAATATAAAATAAGAATGTTTATATAATATGTTGAATAGAGTATTATTCTCTTAACTTAGGTTAAGAGATAAAAGAAGTTATATTGATGTATTCATTAAAACTTCTATTTGTCATCCATGTTAAGGTAAAGTTATAACTTTTTGTTATACTTTATCTTAATTTTACTCTTTACTATTTTTAACTGAAATTTAAACCTTAAACTATTTTTAGAGTGAATAAACTATAATTTAAACCTTAAACTACTTTTAGATGATTTAAACAATGATAAATTAAACTTGCTTTTTAATACTCTTCATCTAAGCTATCCATAAAATAATTATAAATATTTTCATCCACTGGATGGTCTATCTTAAACTTAAAATTAACAATAGGATTCTCTTTACCCTTAATAGTTCTAGATAATTGTTTACAATCAAAAGGAGTTAATTTACCAATATAATAAAAGTCTAAACCTTCGTCATCACTCTTTTTAACAAATAAACGAATGTCTAAATCACCATTATAATTAACGATAGGCTTTAATTCGTTACTGTCTATTCTTCTATTATTTCTGCTCATCCAGCTGAATACTTCTCTTGAATCAAACTCATCTTCATAATTAATGGTTTCAGAAATGTCTTCTTTTTTATCATAAGTTACAAAAATAGGACAAGTACCATATTTTATTTTATATCCACCAATATTCTGACCATTCATAAAGAATGTCCAATTCAATATCTTTAAAACATCTTCTCTTGAATATTTGGCATATAATTTAAATTTATCATCAGTACTTGAGTCAAAATCAACATTATAATCAGTATCTCTAATTTTATAGCTTGCTGTATTGTTAATTTTATAAACATCCTCATATTTTAATAAAGTATATTTAATAGCGTCATCAAAATGTTTTAAATAAACTTGACTAAATAAAGCATGTTTAAAGTAATCAGAAATCTCAAATTTATGATTTTTATTCTTTTCTAAACTATCTAAATTAATATCAAGGTTAAAGAATATGTTTTCATAGTCAAAATCATCAATTTTTCCAATTGCGCTAGATACTGTATTAGCCTGATAATCTTCAAAACTTGTTTTTCTATTCTCTTCAATCAAGCTAGTTTGTCCTGAATTAACAGAACTTTCCTTTTTATAAAAGTTTAGACTTAATAAATTAATTGCGCCTTTAATGGATTCAAATTGGTCTTTAAGGCCATATTCATCATATAAAATATCTTCAATAGATTGAATGGTGAAATACTTATTATATCTCAAATAATTTAAAATAACAGCCTCATGTGGCCTTATTCCTTTAATTATTTTTGATGAGATGAACTTTAATGAAAGATTATATAAATCATCCATTTCTTCAGTATAGTCCTTATCCATCTGTTTTAAGAAATTATAATAAGAATCATACTTATTATGACTTAAAATAATTTCTGGATTAAATTCACCTTGCTCATAGAAATCACATAGATACGGAATTCTTCCAAGCCTAAACTTAAGGTTTTGATACGATTCCTTAAATAATGAAACTTTTGAAAAGCTTGTATTATTAATAGCATGATAAATTCTCTTTTTAGAAATCTCATCAAAGCTAATGGAAGATTTGCCTTCAATCTCCTTAGTGCCTTCAAACAAATATCGGCGAATATTATCCTTTTTATAGGTTCTATCACCAGATAAAGCGATAGGAATAAGGAAATTGTTATTATAATTTCCAATGAAATCAATGATGACTACATACTCCTTATTTTTAAATTTACGCAATCCTCTTCCTAATTGCTGAATGAAAATGATTGATGATTGTGTAGGTCTAACAAGCAATACTTGATTGACTTCAGGAATGTCTACACCCTCATTAAAAATATCTACTGTAAAAATATACTCTAATGGATCTCCTGCATTGTCATCAGTTAATCTATAAATAGCCTCTTCACGTTTTTCTTGAGAGTCATCACCGCTTAAAAACTGTGAAGGATGGCCTCTTCGTGTAAATGCCTCAGATAACTCTTTTGCTTCTCTCTTTGTACTGCAAAATACAAGGGCCTTAAGTCTATCCCCACTATGGCCATAATATTCAGACTTTTCAAGCAAATACTCGACCCTATCATCAGAAACTAAGTATCTAAACTCGCTATGGTCATCTAAAACCTTTCCATCTACTGTCAAATCACTTATTCCAAAATAATGGAAAGGACATAGCAAATCCTCCTCAAGTGCATCCTGAAGCCTAATGTCTAAAGGAACATTATAATCAAAAAGTTCATAAATATTCTCGCCATCAGTTCTATCAGGTGAAGCAGTCATTCCAAGCCAAAATTTAGGTTCAAAATAGTTTAAAAGCTTTTTATAGCTTAATGCACCTGCCTTATGAACTTCATCAATAACTATATAGTCAAATTCCTTAGGGTCAAACTTAGTGAAAACATCATCCTTTGACATTGTTTGAACAGTTGAGAACAAATAATCCTTTTCATATTCCTTTGAATTTCCTGAAAGAAGGCCAAACTTATTATTTTCATCTTTGAAAATCTTTTTAAATGATTTAATGGCTTGTTTAAGAATTTGTTCTCTATGAACTAAAAACAAGAACTTTTTAGGTTCAAAATCCTTAACAGCAAATGCTGCTGCATAAGTTTTACCAGTACCAGTAGCTGATACAAGAAGCGCCCTATTTTCTCCTTTTTTAATGAGTCCCCTAACATTTTCCAAAAATTCTTCTTGCATTGTATTAGGAACTAAATCTCCCTCTGTTTTTTCTTTTAATTCAGTGTAATCCCTATTAAATTCTCTGAAATTCTTTTTATATTCATAAATATTCTCATATTCATCTATGATATCATCCACATAAGAAGACTTTGTCCATAAATCCTCAAATTCATCTACAAGGTCCTTAAGAATTTCACCATCATCAAGAGAAGAAAATCCAATATTCCATTCCTTATTAACTGTTAAAGCATCTAATGTAAGATTAGAACTTCCTACAATAGCTTTATAAATTCCATCAGTCTTGAAAATATACCCTTTTGTGTGAAAACCTGTGGTTTTATCTGTTTGATATAATTTAATCTCAATATTATCTAAATCATTAAGCTTTCTTAAGGCAACAGGCTCTGTAAAATTTAAATAGTCTGTAGTCAATATCTTTCCCTTAATACCTTTAGACTGAAGCTCTAAGAGATCTTGTGAAAGTAATGAAAGTCCCCCTTTTGTAATAAATGCAACACTAATATAAAATTCATCACAGTTATTCAATTCATCCTTAATCGTATTTATGACCTTATGGCCCCTATTATTAACCAACAATTTAGGCTTATAGTCAGATAAAGACTTGTAAGTTTCATCAATAAATGCTGTTTCCGCCCCTTTTAAGATAATTTCATTTATATTGCTGTTCATTTACACACCTAAAAAAAGAAATTAAAGATTCTTTAAATAGTTAACTGCCTTAATATCCGCCTCAATCCATTCAACTGAATCGAGATCATCTAAAGATAGCCATTTTGCACCCATATGTTCCAATAGCTCTATATCACTTTCTAAACTACACATAAAGCAGGACATATAAAGGTAAAAGTTAGGATACTGCCATTCCAAGTCAAGTGCAAACTCGTCAACTTTAATGTCTGCATTAAGCTCTTCCTTTATTTCACGAATAAGAGCTTCCTCTTTGGTTTCTCCTTCCTCTATCTTACCGCCAGGAAATTCCCAAAGTCCTTCGAATTCACCGTATCCGCGTTGAGTAGCTAGAATTTTATTATCTTTTTTTATAATTGCAGCAACTACGTAAAGTTCTTTCATTAAATAACCTCAATTACATAAACTTCTTAAAAATAACTAATAATAGGTATTTATTTAATAAAATTTAAATCTTTGTAAGTTTAAGTCACAGAATATAATAGCCTCTCATGATTTAATTATAGAAAACTGCTCTTTAAATAAAGTCTAGCAATTGAAAATGGTAAAAAA
>CAMODR010000155.1 GCA_946611495.1 uncultured Methanobrevibacter sp.
GAAATTGATGAAAACATTGCTAAAAATAAGGAACTTATTTCTCTTTTAGAAGAGAAAAAGATGGGTTTAATTAATCAGGTGGTTACTAAAGGTTTAGATTCAGATACCTCTATGAAAGATAGTGGAATTGATTGGATTGGTGAAATCCCGGAAAATTGGAAAATATGTAGTTTAAATAAGTTTTTTGATATAAAAAATGGTTCAACTCCAAAAAATAACTCTGAGTTTTGGGATGGTGATATATGTTGGATTACTCCCGCAGATTATAAAACAGAGGATATTTATATTAATGAATCATCAAGGCACATAACTAAAGAAGGGTATTTTTCTTGTGGAACTAATTTAGTACCTAAAGGGTCATTAATTGTATCAAATAGGGCTCCAATAGGTTTAGTTGCAATAGCAAATAGAGATTTATGCACTAATCAAGGTTGCAAATCATTAAAAGTTAAAACAGAGATTAACACTAAATATGTGTATTACGTTTTATCTATAACTCAAAAAGAATTAGAGAATTTAGGTAGAGGGACCACATTTATGGAGTTATCTTCATATGATTTAGGCTCTTTTAAAATTCCTATACCTCCAATTAATGATCAAATGAAAATTGCAAAATATTTGGATAGCGAAACAGATAAATTACATAGTTTATTATTAAAAATTCATGAGAATAATGAATTATTAGAAGAATATAAAACTTCTTTAATCCATCATGTTGTTACCGGAAAAATAGATGTGAGGAATGAAATATGACTACAAGCACACAAGAAAAAGAATTTCAAAAAGACTTTTTCACTTATTTGGAAAATACTGGATACACTAAAAGAAATACAAAGGATTATAATGTAATAAGTTGTTTAGACGAAGATCTGCTATTTGAGTTTATTGAATCTACACAATTGGAAGCATGGCAACATTATGAAAAGATGTGTCATGGAAATGCCAAAAAAGAGTTTATAGACTCTTTATTAATAGCAATTGAAAACGATTCCACCATAGAAGTAATCAGAAAAGGATTCAAGGATAAAGGACTCAAGTTCAATTTATTTTATTCCAAACCTAATAATAGCACAAATCCTCAATTGATAGAAAACTTCAAAAAGAACATATTTTCAGTTATAGATGAATTGGAATATGAGAATAAATCCCATAGTAACCGTATAGATTTAGTTATTTTCATCAATGGTATTCCTATAATAACCATTGAACTAAAAGACACATTTTCCCAAGGTGTAGAGAATGCAGAAAAGCAATATAGGGAAGATAGAAATCCTAATGAAAAATTGTTTAAAATGTGCTTGTGCCATTTTGCCATGAGTGATTCCAAAATCTCCATGACAACAAAGCTAAAAGGTGAAAAAACTTCATTTTTACCATTCAATAAAGGAATTGAAAATCCTGATGCAGGATATGGACTTTACAAAACATCCTATTTATACACAGAAATTCTACAAAAAAATCAACTAGCTAATCTGATTGAAAATTTCATCTTTGAAGAAAAGGGAAGATACGTTTTCCCAAGATACCACCAATTGGATTGCGTAAACTATCTAATCGAAAATTCATCACCTGGCAGTAATTATCTTGTTCAGCACAGTGCAGGAAGTGGAAAGACCAAGACAATCGCTTGGTTGGCTCATAACCTATTAAATAAATTCGATGCAAACAACAAAAGAATTTATGACATGGTATTCGTGATATCTGACAGATTGGTCATTGATGAGCAATTGCAGGAACAAGTTCTAATCTTTGAGAAAGAAGATGGGACTGTTGCAGTCATAGATGATAAGAAAAGGTCTAGAGATTTAGCAAAGGAAATCCTAAACAAGACAAATATCGTGGTGTCAACATTACAGAAATTCTCTTTCATTGTTGATGAAATCAGGGACATTGAAGATAGGAATTATGCTGTAATTGTTGATGAAGCTCATTCCTCACAATCTGGAGCTCATTCACAAAACTTAAGAACAGGTTTATCTTCTAAAGTTAAAGAAGATCCTTTCTTCGACCAATCAGATGATGAAATCGATAGAAAATTAAGGCAAAATGTTGATAAGTTAAGAAACAAAACCAATCTATCTTTCTTTGCATTCACAGCCACTCCAAAACAAAAGACTTTGGAGATGTTCGGGAAAAAGAATGAGTTTGGCGAGTATGAACCTCACCACCTCTACACTATGGAGCAAGCCATTAAAGAAGGGTTCATTCTAGATGTTCTGAAGTATTACATGCCTTACAAGACATATTTCAATTTAGTGAAAACCATTGCAGAGGATAAGGAATATGATAAGGCAAGAGTCATCGCTTTAGCTAGAAAATTTGTTAATGAGCATCCTAACACCATTACCCAAAAAACTGAAATCATATTGGATCATTTTAACCATTCCACAATCAATAAGATTCCTGACTCAAATGATGTAGGTCATGCTAGAGCTATGCTAGTTACTGAATCAAGGAAACAGGCTGGAAAGTATAAACTGGAATTGGATAGGCAAATAGTATTGAAAGACTTGCCATTCAAGACTTTAGTCGCTTTTACTGGAGAAATTGTAATTGATGGAATAACTTATACTGAAGATTCAATGAATGACACCAATGAGAAGATAGATGAAGCCTTTAAGGAAGATCCTTATAGGATTCTTATTGTTGCAGACAAATATCAGACAGGTTTTGACGAGCCTTTATTGCATACCATGTATGTCGATAAAAGGTTGAATGGTGTTAAGACTGTCCAAACTTTAAGTAGGCTCAATCGAACTTATCCTAATAAGACAGATACATTAATCTTAGATTTTGCTAATAATATTGAAGATATTCAAAGAGATTTCCAGAGATATTATGGTGAAACTATCTTAACTGAAGGAACAGACTATCGCAAGCTTTATGAGTTGAGAGGCAATTTATATTCATTTAAATTATTCACTGAAGAGGAAGTTTATCAATTCGTTAAGGATTATCATAGCAATGTTCCTCAGTCTGAAATACACAAGCCATTAGATAGCGCCCTTAACAAGTATCTGAAATTGGAAACTGTTGAATTGCAGGCAGAGTTCAAAAGGACTTTAAAGAAATATCAGAACATGTATTCATTCTTATGTCAACTTTTGGATTTCACAGACCTTGATTTGGAAAAACTTTATCAATTCTGCTATTTCCTAAATAGGAAAATCCCAACCATTAATGATCCATTGCCATTCAATATTGCAAATAGTGTGGATTTATCTTCATATGCTATTGACACTGGTGAAGAGGCAGTATCCATTGAGTTGGTTAGAGGAACAGGTGAATTGACTTCTCCTTCTGGAAAAACAGGACCGATTGCATTTGGTGAGAAGATCAAATTATCTGAGATAATTAAGATAATTAATGAACGGTTCGGTACTGAGTTTGACAGTGAACTTGAAAACATGCTATTGGCTGTTGAGGATAACATCAAGCATAATGATAAATTCATTGAAATATTGAGAAATGAAAATAACGATGAGACAATTTTGAGAAAACGTTTCCCATTTGATAAGGCTATGGCTGAAATTTATCTCAGTAATCCTGAAACTTATGGAGAATTGTATAACAGCATTTTCAAGGATCCCCAACTCAAATCCTATTTGGAAAATGAAGTTTTCAATAGGATTTATTTGGAGAGGGAAGCTATTATTTAATTTAGTTTTTTGAAAGGATTAATTATATTGAAAATTTTACTAAGAGGTTTTAAAAATGCATTTCTATTCCCAACATATGGTTCTCAAGTTAAAAATAAAGGCTATGTGGAATTAGAAATGCTTCATAATTTGCACTTGCAGAATATTCAAATTATTATGCTTCCCGCTAACATAATTAATGAATTATATTTGGATAATGAGAAATGTAGCATTTTACGATTAGAGTTAGATAAATATGATTGTCCAAGTTGTGGCAGTTTTAATAAAATTGGCGAAAAATATTGTGTTGTTTGTGGAAGCAGATTAAATAGGAATGATTGTGAATAAATGCAGAAAAAATAAAAGAAAATTTAAATGCTTTATTAATCAATTTTCAATAATCTTTTTGAAAAAACAGATAATTAAAATAATTTTCAGGTAAAAAATAAATCTTGAATTACTTAGAAAAAAAGGATAAGAGAATATCAAGTTTAATATCCCCAAAGCTCTCAAACCCATACTTCTTGCATCATAACACTTTTTACATTAATAGGAACCGTTCCGTATAAAAGCTCTTATTTTCAACTTAAATCAAAATAAATATAAAATCCAAAGAACAAATTATAATCTATAAGCATAAAGGGGATTGCATGATATATTGTTCACAATGCGGTAATGAAAATAG
>CAMODR010000156.1 GCA_946611495.1 uncultured Methanobrevibacter sp.
AAAAACTTATTTAAAAAGTTAATTAAAAAATAATTAAAAACTTCTTAAAAAACTTATTAAAACACGACTAAAGTTTTTAAAAATAATAATAAGAACATGAAAAAATCGTATAAAATAAGAAAAATATTAAAAAAAGCAAAAAATGAAAATTAAAATAAAAAAAATAAAAAAATAAAAAGGCAAAAAGAGTAAAATGGTTTTAAAAACCATTTAACGACTTACTTTTTTATAGAAGTCAGGGTTTTTAGCCGGCAATATAGTGAATATTGCTGGAATGAGTATTAAAACAATAGATAAGCAAACCATAACTATTTGACTAATATAATCTGCACTAGCAATTGTATTTAAAACTCCTTGAACCCATAATCCGAATATGCAAATCGGAAGAATTACTTTAATTACAAGCTTCCATGTTTTGCCCACTTTTATGCCTGAGTTTTCATTTAAGGTATCAATAAGGTCATCAAACTTATAGATCCAACCAAAGATGATACATTCAAGCAATACTGCAAATAATAAAGCGAAGTTATTTAAGAATGCATCAAATATTCCTAAGAATGTGCTTCCGTAAGCTGTTGTAAATAGGATAGAAATACAGAATCCTACAATACAGACGATTGTTGCAGATTTCCTTCTTGAGTAGTTGAATTTTTCAGAAATTGAATAACAAATTACCTCTAATAAAGCCATTACAGATGTAATACCTGCAAATAAAATACATAAGAAGAATAATGGAGCAATAATTGTAGCCCAAGGCCCCATAATATTAAATACTTGAGGGAACACTACAAATGCCAAACCAGTACCTTCAGTTACTAACTCATTAAATGGAATGCCAGTGCTTAATGCCATAAATCCAAGAATTGAAAATATACCAATTGAATTGAAGACTTCAAATCCGGAATTTGAGAAAGCAACAATTAAAGCATTATCAGTCAATTTAGATCCATCAGGAAGGTAACTTGCATATGTAAGTGCAATAGACATACCTAAACTAAGTGAAAATACGATTTGACCAAATGCTGCAAGCCATACATTCAAATTAGTCAATGCAGACCAATCTGGAGTGAATATCTGTGTATAACCTATAGAAGCTCCAGGCAAGGTTAAGGAAAATACTACAATAACCACAACAATTACACAAAGCAAAGGCAATAGAATCTTGCTTACTTTTCCAATACCCTCATTCAAGTCCTTTTGTACAATATACCATCCAATAGCCCATAAAGCAAGTACAGATAAAAATACCATTGGAACTATAGTAAACATTCCTGAAATGGAATCAGATGCTTGCAAAACATTGTTGGAGAAGAACAAATCTGGATTTGAACCCCATGCTTTAGTAAAGCTTAAGAAGACATATATCAAATCCCATCCAACTACACATATGTAGTAAGTCGTAATCAAAAATACGATAAGTGCAATAAACCACGCCACAGGTTCTAACTTAGTTTTTATTGAATATAGAACCTTAATCAAGGATGATTTAAATTTGTATCCAACTGCATATTCCACAAGAACAAATGAGATTCCTAATAGAAATATAGAGATTATATAAGGAATCATAAATGATCCTCCACCGTTAGAGTATAAAACATTTGGGAAACGCCAAATATTACCTAAACCAACTGCAGAACCGATCATAGCCATTATAAAAGCAATATTACTATTCCATTCAGACCGTTTACTCTCTGCCATATTATCACACAATAATTATAATAAAAAAAATAAATTGATTAATTTAACTAAGTTAAATAACTTAATTAATACATAATACTAAATTGTTTGGCTTAGTTTAAATAATTTACTTAATTAAATAAATTATAAAAAATTAATTTGAATAAATAAACTAAAAATACTACTAAAAATGAATAGTGAAACCTTATCAAAAATGAAAAATAATGCTATTCAAATAAAAAAAAGCAATAATAATCAAAAAATAATTAAATAAAAAAGCAAAAAAGACTAAAAAAAATAACCAGATAAAAAAAGCAATTATAAATTAAAAAATCAATAAAAAAAGAAAAAGAAAAGAAACTTTAAAAGTTTCTTAAAAGTTTATTTAAGCAGCTTCTTCGACGTCCTCATCTTCGATTCCATCAAAGTCTACTTTTTCACCTAACAATCTTAATCCGATAAACATCACAACAATACAAATTGGGATTGAGATGTACCAAGAGATACCGAATCCAGCTGGGATGTAACCGAATACGATTGTAATGGCTGCAACATAGAGTGCATAATACATCTGCGTACTTACGTGGGCTATATGATCACAACTTGTTCCCATAGATGATAGAATTGTTGTATCTGAAATTGGTGAACAGTGGTCACCGAAGATAGCACCAGTCAATACACCACTGGTACATACGATTACAAAGCCCATTTCAGGATTTACTGCCCAAGCAAGAGGAATTGTGAGTGGCATCAAGATACTCATAGTACCATAGGAGGTACCTGTTGCAAAGGAGATTATAGCACCTAAGATGAAAATCAAGGTTGGCAAGATAAATACTGGTATTGCACCCTTAAGAACACCTACCAAATAATCAGCAGTACCTAAGTCACCGATTACTCCACCTAAGGACCAAGCGAGCAATAGAATTACACCAGTGATTACAATGGTTTTCATACCTCCAACCCATTCGCTGATAGCTTCTTCAATAGTCATGATTCTTTGAAGAACAGCCATAAGAACACCTACAATGGAAGCAAGCAATGCAGCTTGGAATAAAGCAACAGATGCATCAGAAGCGGATAATGCTTCAAAAATACCGCTGAAGGATAATGGAGATGTTTTCATTAAGGTAATGAGAGCTTGATCTTCTCCACCTAAAATAGTGGTATATCCACTCCAGTAGAATGCAATAAGAGCACCGATAATTAAAGTACCGATAGGAATGATAGCATTCCATACAGATAACTTAATGCCTTCAACTGGTTTTACATCGTCAAAGCTAGTTGCTTCAAGTGATTTGACAGGGTCAGAAGCCTTTCTTTTACGAGCTTTCTGTTCAGCTTTTTTCATCGGACCAAATTCGTATAAGGTAACTGCAGTCATTACGATGAAAACTAAAATTAAAATATTATAGAATCTGAAAGGAATAGTTTGTAAGAATATACCAAAACCACTTACTTTCATACCAATTGAACTGAAACCTTGGGTAATTAAACTGATTTCCAATCCAATCCAAGTGGAAATAATAGCAATACCTGCTACAGGAGCAGCAGTTGCGTCTACTACAAATGCTAATTTTTCTCTTGAAACTTTAAGTTTGTCCATAACAGGTCTCATGATAGGACCTACAATCAAGGAGTTTGCATAGTCGTCAAAGAATACACATAATCCTAAGAATTCAGTAATAAGTTGAGCTTTTCTAGGAGTGTCAGCACGTTTAGCTAATGCATCAGCCAATGCTTTTGCTCCACCCATCTTTGTAATTAATTGAATTACACCTCCAATAAGCAAACATTGGAGAATAATACCAGCATTCCATGGATCAGCCATACAACCAATGATTTGAGAACCCATTGCTAAAAATGCGTTAATTGCAGAAGCAACAATGTTTAAATCATTTACTGAAATCATGAATTCACCAACAAACACTCCAATAAATAATGATAGAATTGTTTCTTTAGTGATAAACGCTAAAGCAATTGCTACAAGAGGAGGTAAAAGTGTTAAAATTCCAAAACGAACGGAATTGTCCACTCCTGTTGGTGCACTAGTAATAAACAATGAAAGTACAAATAGGAGAATGACAGAAATAGCTATAATCAATCCAGTTTTAACATTACTATTCATATTCATAATCACACCATTTTTAAAAAAATAATCCTAATGAACGATTAAGAAAATAATTAAAAATTCTGAAAAATAATTATTCATTAAATCATAATATTTTAAAAAAATCGTTCAAGTAAATAAAAATTAATTAAAATCTATTCATAAGTTAGTTTAAACACTTGAATAAAATAATTAATCTTAATACTAATATATTTACTTTATTATCTATATAAAGTTAACTTTATAAAACAATCAAATAAACTTATATTAAATAAAATAGTCTAAAGAAAATTTATTTTAGAAATAAAGTTTATAATTGTTCAAACAATTCATATAACTCCGAATAAACGATTTATTTATAAAAATTAGAGAAATGGTATAAATTTAAATGAATATTGAAGTTAAAATGAATATTGAATTTATTATAAATTTTATAAAAATAATCGATTAGAAAAAAAGTAATGCAAATTAAAGAATAAAAAAACTAAAAAAAATAGAAAATCATCATAAAAAAATTAAAAAGAACTAAAA
>CAMODR010000157.1 GCA_946611495.1 uncultured Methanobrevibacter sp.
TATCCTTTTTTCTTTTACACTAAGTTTTAGATTTTCTAGATTGTTCATTAATAATAGAACTATTTTATAAATAAAAGTTATATTATTATAAAATAAATTACAAATAGATTATAAGATAAAATATTTTAAATTAATATCAAAAACTTATCAGATTTATTGGATTTTGATATTTGATTATTCTTTTATTTACTATCTTTTTGGATGATTAATATGAACAGTGATAAGATTAAAAAAGGAGTTCAAAGGGCTCCACACAGGTCCTTGCTTCGTGCATGCGGACTTAAGGATGATGATTTTGATAAGCCATTCATCGGAATTGCAAACAGTTATACAGACATTGTTCCAGGTCATATTCACCTAAGAGAACTTGTTGATTATGTAAAGGAAGGTATTAGAGCAGCTGGAGGTATTCCATTTGAATTTGACACTATGGCTATCTGTGATGGAATTGCCATGAACCATGAAGGTATGAAATACTCACTTGCTTCTCGTGAAATCGTTGTAAGCACTGTAGAGAGTATGGCTATGGGTCATTGCTTTGATGGGCTTGTCCTTATGCCAAGCTGTGATAAGGTAGTTCCAGGTATGCTTATGGCTGCTGCAAGATTGGATATTCCTTCATTGTTCTTGACTGGAGGGCCAATGGCTCCAAGTAGCTATAAAGGTAAAAATGCAGACTTGATTACTGTATTTGAAGCTGTAGGAGAATTGTCTTCAGGCAAGATTACAGAAGAGGAATTGTTTGAACTTGAATCCTGTGCTTGCTCTGGAGCAGGAAGCTGTTCAGGTCTCTTTACAGCAAACACCATGGCATGCGTAACCGAAACTCTCGGTATGAGCCTTCCATACTGTGCAACTACTCTTGCATTGTCTGAGGATAAAAAGGATTTGGCAGTTGAAACAGGTAAGAGAATCGTTGAAATGGTAAATGAAGGCCTAAAGCCATCTGATATCATGACTCAAGATGCATTTGAAAATGCAATTGCAATGGACATGGCCCTTGGAGGCTCAAGCAACACCGCTTTGCATATTCCAGCTATTGCATATGAGCTTGAGGAAAAGGGTGTTCATGCAGACTTAGACCTTTTCGATGAGATAAGCGATAAGGTTGCACATATTGCCCTTCTATCTCCTGCAGGTCAAGACACAATGGCTGACTTGCATAATGATGGCGGTATTCCAGCTGTATTGAAGACAATCTCCTCAAAATTGAACCTTGATGTTATGACCTGTACTGGAAAAACCTTAAAGGAAAACTTGAAAGACGCTAAAGTAAGTGGAAATGGAGTAATTCACAGTCTTGATGATCCTATTCATGAGGCTGGAGGACTTACTGTATTGAAAGGTAATCTTGCACCAAACGGATCTATTGTAAAGTCTGCAGCAGTTCCTGAAGATCTTATGTATCTTAAGGGACCAGCTAAAGTCTATAACAGTGAAGAGGATGCAGTAGAGGCAATATTTAATCATGAACTAAAAGAGGGAGACATTCTTGTAATCAGATGTGAAGGACCAAAAGGTGGTCCTGGAATGAGAGAGATGCTTAACCCAACTTCTGCAATTATGGGAATGGGCATTAAGAATGTTGGACTAATCACTGACGGCCGTTTCTCTGGAGGAACAAGAGGCCCTTGCATAGGTCACGTATCTCCTGAAGCTATGAGCGGAGGCCCTATTGCAGCCCTTCAGGATGGAGACATTATTGAAATAGACATTGAAAATGGAAATCTTAATGTTGAATTGTCTGATGAGGAAATTAAGGAAAGAATAGAAAAGGCAGACCTTCCAGATAAGAAAGTAAAAGGATGGTTGAACATTTATAGACGTTCTGTATCTTCAGCAGACGAAGGAGCTATTTTAAGATAGTTCCTATTCTATTTTTTTATTTTATTTTATTATTTTATTATTTTATTATTTTATTATTTTATTATTTTATTATTTTATTTGTTATTTATTCCAATTTTTTCATATGTTTTCTACTATCCACTATTTTTTATAATATTTATTGTGTTTTGTTAAAGGAGAATTTGAATGAAGTATAGAAAATTAGGTAACACAGGTTTAAAGGTAAGTGAAGTAGCATTTGGAGCAGAATGGCTTCAAGGAAAGTCATTAGAAGAGTCAAAGGAATTATTAGACTACTGCCACAGTGAAGGAGTCAACTTCCTTGACTGTTGGATGAGCGAACCTAATGTAAGAACTAACATAGGAATTTCAATCAAGGATACAAGGGAGGATTGGATCATTCAAGGCCATTTCGGTTCTACATGGCAAGATGGCCAATATGTCCGTACCCGTGATATGGATAAGGTAGTTCCTGCATTTGAAGACTTTATGGAACGATTGCAATTGGATTATCTCGATTTCGGTATGATTCACTATGTGGATGAGCTTGAAGACCTTGATGTGATAATGAATGGTGATTTCATAAAGTATGTCAGAAAGCAAAAGGAAGATGGCATAATCAGACATATTGGAATAAGCACTCACAGCCCTACTGTAGCATTGAAGGCAACTGAAATAGAAGATATAGAGCTTATAATGTTCAGCATAAACCCTGCTTTTGATATGTTGGCATCCATTAATGATATTGCACAATACATTGAGGATGACACTTATAAGAACAAGGATTTCAAAGGTTTGGCACCTGAAAGGGCTTTATTATATCAAACCTGTAAGGAAAAGAATATTCCATTGGTTGTAATGAAAGGATATGCTGGAGGAAGATTGTTAAGGGCAGAAGATTCTCCATTTGGAGTTGCTTTGACTCCAGTTCAATGCATTCACTATTGCCTAAGCCAGGATTCTGTCGCTTCAATAATGGTTGGAGCCAACACAATAGAAGAAATGGAAGATGCAATCAAGTATGAAACAGCAAGCCTAAAGGAAAAGGAATACGCTTCTGTACTAATCAACGCTCCTAAAAACTCTTATGAAGGTCAATGCACCTACTGTGGTCATTGTGCACCATGTGCAAGCAATATCAATATAGCTATGGTAAATAAGTTCTATGACCTTGCTAAAGCCCATGATGAAGTCCCTGAATCAATTAGAGCTCATTACAATGATATGTTCTATAAAGCATCAGACTGTATTGCCTGCGGCCAATGCGAATCAAGATGTCCGTTTAATGTAAAAATAGTAGAAACCATGGAAAAAGCTAAAGAGCTATTTGAATAATCACATTCATTGATTATTCACATTTTTATTATTTTTATTCTTTTTTTATTAGTTTTAGTAGTTTTATTCTTTTTTTAGTAGTTTTATTCTTTTTTTAGTAGTTTTAGTAGTTTTATTCTTTTTTTATTAGTTTTAGTAGTTTTATTCTTTTTTTATTAGTTTTAGTAGTTCTATTCTTAAATCAATGGTTTAGGACTAATTTTTAAAGTAGTCTTTGTAAACGTAGCACTACAAAAATTTTGGTCAAGGTTTTTGGCCGAAGGCCAAAAAGCTTGTGGATTAAATTTAAATATTTTATAAAAGATAATAGTTATATTATATATTAATATGCTGTCTAACAGCTGTTTATATAGTTTTATAAAATGCTTATAAATGCTGATTAAATCATTAAAAAATCCTTATTCAGTTATTTATAATCTAATATTTATCAAATTAATATTTTAAAAATAAGTAAGGTGTTATTTTGTCAATTGATATGAAAGAAGTTGCTATTTATATCGTACTTATTATAATTGTTCTCATTGCTGCACAACACTT
Source organism: uncultured Methanobrevibacter sp. (assembly GCA_946611495.1). Classification (GTDB taxonomy): domain Archaea; phylum Methanobacteriota; class Methanobacteria; order Methanobacteriales; family Methanobacteriaceae; genus Methanobrevibacter. The sequence goes on from CAMODR010000157.1 coordinate 3,718, forward strand.
GAATGTAGTTGTATCAGGCAGTATGGAACCTGTAATGTATAGAGGAGATATAGTAGTAATTGAAAAGGCTAATTTACTTGGAATACATGAATTCGATCCACATGACGTTCAAGTTGGAGACATTGTTGTTTATGATGCAGTATGGTATGACAGTCCAGTTATCCACAGGGTAATCAATACGGCTGAGATAAACGGTACCCTATGCTATGAGATTAGAGGTGACAATAACAATAAGTCAGACCCTTATTGGGTAACTCCAGAACAGATTACAGATCGTGTTGTTACATTTGGTGACACTCCATTGATTATTCCTAAAATAGGATATATCACTTTATGGTTTAAAGGTCTCTAATGTATTATCTTAGTTTATTTTAATTTTTCAAATAATTAAAATAGCATTTTGATTATTAACTATAATTTTAATTAATCGTTATTTTAATTATTTTTAATTAAAATTTTTTTCAAGATTTAAGTTTTTTCAATACTTATTTTAAAAATTATTCTCAAATAGAAGATCGATGAATTATTTAATAACAAATTCATTTTTGACTTGCTATTTAAGAAATTCAATTATTATTAATCTTATTATATTCTTGGTGT
>CAMODR010000158.1 GCA_946611495.1 uncultured Methanobrevibacter sp.
GAAAGTCTTTGGTTTCAATTAATTGTGTTCCACATTTTTTACAATAATCATCTTCGGTTTCAACTACATTGCCACATCCCGGACATTTCTTTTTCAATTCCATACAATTCATCTCCTTATAGTAATTTTTCATCAAATTTAAAGACAAGTGGCAAATGATCACTTATGCTAATCCAATCATCTCTAGGCAATATTTCAAATTCATTAGGCAAATCCTTAACTTTATTTCCATTGCTTATGAGAGTTGTCTTATCAATTATTTCTTTATTGGTATACACATAATCAAGATGGTACGGATCGTCTATATGCCTAGCTTGGAAAAAAGTCATTTGTTTTTCATTTCCACTTTCTTCACCAGTTAATTCATGATATACACTAAATAATCCCATGTCATTTAATTTACAATCAAGATAATCATGATTTTTAGGATTTCCGTAAATATCCCTATGTGTGCGTTTATAAGTATGTTTAGAATTGAATACAGCGCTGCTATTGAAATCTCCACACATGATTATTGGAGTTCCATCAAATAACTCTTCATCCTTATTCTCATCTAAAAAGTCATGAATCATTTCCACATATGGAGGCAAACCTAGTTCCTTGTCTTTATTCATTGCCCAAACAGCTAATAAATAAAAGGAATTTTCTATTTTAAAGGCCATGAAGTGTTTATATGGGCCTTTGGTATCTATTTCTTCTACAGTAAGATCTTTATTTACAAATACTCCCAAACCTTTATAATGAAAATCTCCATCCCAAAAAACGTTTTCTCCTGCAAAATCATATACAAATTCTTTGTATTCTTTGTATTTTGCATATTTCGCATCAGGGTCTTCACATTCAGGAATTACATAAATGTCTGCATCTTGTTTAAAAATTTCCTCATAATCTTCTCTAAATTTACCTGCACAATTCCAACTAATAATTTTCATAAAATCACCTTAAAATAAAAAAGTGATTATAAAATCACTTTTTACAAATCTTTTTGAATTGACAATATTCGCAATCTTCACAACTTGCTTCAAACTCATTGTTCTTAATCTTTTCCGCAGTTCTTTCCAATTCTTCTTTAAGCTCTTCAATATAATCCTCATCAATGTCGAATGAAATCAAAGGATTAATCTTTTCTTTGTCCTTGATTTTTAGAGCATAAATTTGAATCTCTTCAATATTGTGACCTTCAAATTCCTTGTTTTCATCACGCAATGCCATCAAGTAGAAGTGAAGCTGCTTTCTGTATTTTCTCAAATACTCCTCTCCAACAAGGGAAGTGTTCTTATAATCAAGGATTCCTAATTTTCCATCCTTTTCATAGATTAAGTCAACAACACCTGAAAATGCATAGTTGCTGCCTCTGATGTAGAATGGATATTCGCTGTTGATAATGGTAAGATGATTACCGACTTCCTTGTAATATCTGATTACATCCTTTGTGATTGTCTGGAGTTTATTGTCATATTTTTCTGGATCTTCTTCCTTGAACCTTATATTGGCCTTTTCAAACAAGGTTTCAACCTCTTTAGCCACTCCCTCATCACCAATGTACTTATCATATATTTCAGCAGTGCTGAGGTCTTCATCAAGATATTTTGCCTTGATCCTCTTGTTGATTCTTTCCAATGCTGAATGTATGAAAATACCGTCATCGATTTCCTTTTTAGTTGAGAAGCTGAATCCTAACTTATCAAGCAACTTATACTTGAATGGGCACTCGTTATAGTTTTCAAGGGCAGTGAAGCTTAACTGTACAAGTTCCTCTTTTGGAGGCTTGTGTTCCGGTTCAAGCAAATTGATATCAATGTTTTCCGGATTGATTAATTTAGTATGATAATTTTCAGAGAAGTCCAAATTATCCTCAATGACATCATTGATACGTTCCGGGCCCTTGTTAAGAGCCAAGATGTTTTCAGTGGTTGGATTATTTACGGCATTTGCAAGGGCGGCTGCACTTTCTTTTACAATGCTAGAAATGATAAGCTCATCTTCCGCTCTTGTTTTTCCAACATAAATGACTCTTTCCTCTTCCTGAATATGGGATTCGACAGCATCTCCTTCATATCTCGGATACTCTAAAAATTCATCAGGAGTATAATCAACTACAGTTTCATCTTCCTGTCTAAATACTGAAGGGAATCCCTTATCCCTGCTATGAACTGGGTCCCTTAATGATGCAAGAATGACAACAGGGAATTCTTTTCCTTTTGATTTGTGAACAGTCATTATTTGCACTGCATCCTCGTCTGGCTTATATGCATCAAGATTTCCAAGGGAACGCTTGATAAACCAGAATGCCCCTCTGAGACTTCTTTCAGACATCACTTCACCATAAACAGACATTGAAGGTATGATAGCTGCCAAGTTGTTTACGATTTCCTCTTCATTGTTTACCAAGTCTTCAGTCAAGTAGCCTGTGATGTCACACAATAGCTCATAGTAGACCTGTGAAATGAGTGGTCTGTCAAAGTATTTTTCGGCATTGACCCTTCTTTTCAAATCATTCAAGGCATGGAAGAACTCCAAGTCCCTTTCATCTGTAACGCCATAATCAATCAGGTTTTCATCTGAAAGGATTGGCTTTTCGACACGACTGAATACGCCTTTCTGGCGTTCTTGAGGCTTGTTTTTAAATATTTTTCCATATTCATCAATTTGTCCCCAACTTCTTGGACTTTCATTACATACTTCACCATCTGCCTCAATTACAGCCTCTTCAAAGTCAGCCCATACTTTATTTAACTTTTCTTTTGTTTCATCTGAAAGTTCAAAGAGCACTTTATTCTCATTTGCACCAGTCAAAGTTCTTAAATTAAGCCAATCATCAGTTTCACTTGGAACAAAAGTGTAATAAGGATCATCATCCTGGATTAAATGATACATCAAGGTCAATACGTATTTCAGTTCTTCATTATCCTCCAAATCTCCAATTCCGATTATTTGGTAGTTAATGTCATTCTTTTCCAATAACTCCAGTAATTCCTTGAAACATGAGGATGCATTTGGTCTGACTGAACGTGACAATATTCCGATGTCTGATAAGTTCATCCTTTCATCAGCCTGAATGTATTTGATGATTTCCAGAATGTTTTCCGCTTCAGACTTGCCGTTTTCACTGACCATATAGTAAACGTCATTATGCTTTTTGCTTCCGCATTCAGGTTTTAAATTTTTTGAAGAATCCTTGGGATTTGGAGAATCATAATGAGGCAAAATAAAGTCGTGAGTCAAATCGATTATCTCTTCAGTTGAACGGTAATTTGTTGATAATTCTCTTTCTATGAATTTATCAGGATATAATTCAGTCAGTTCCTTGAAATAATCTTTGTTAGAACCTCTGAATCCATAAATACTTTGATTTATGTCCCCTACAACAGTCAAAGAATTAGTCTTTGGGTTTTCTATGAATTTCTTGAATATTTCCATTTGAACTGGGTCTGTGTCCTGAAACTCATCAATCAATATATTGGTGTATGCAGGCATGTACCCTTCATTCATCTTTTCCAAAGCCTTGAACTGCATTTGATTGAAATCAACTGCATTTTCTCTTTTCAATAAATCCAAGTACAATTCATATGATCTGGCAATTTGTATGTATTTTGCATTCTTAAGGGATTCTTTGTATACATCATTATCTTTTATTTCATCTACTGGGAATTCTCCGTCATTCTCTTCCATATATTTATGTATGAAATCAAATACTTCAGGATTAACAGGGAAATTTTCCTCAAGGTATTTCACTAATCCCTTAGTGTCAACATTAAAAGTGGAATATTCATTGTATTTGTCAATTATATTATTGATGTCATTGTTGCGGATATTCAAGTCATCTCCAAATCCAAGGTCCTTTAAATGTTTCTTAATGAACAGGTTGAATTTGTCCCCTTCAGCAATAACATCCAATCCGACAGTTCCAGTTGCTTCAAGGAGCTTTAGACAGAAGGAATGTATTGTGGATATGTGCATCTTCTGAACATCACTTGCATCAATATCCCCATCAATCAATCTGTCCCTTAACTCTTCAGCTGCCTTTTCAGTGAAAGTGATTATTAAGAAGGAATTTGGGTCTTCCGGATTCTCCTTCTCCTTTACCATATATTTTACTTTCTCAACAAGCACACGTGTTTTTCCAGAACCTGGTCCTGCCTGAACGCTTAAGAATTTGTCGCCTTCATATTCAACAACGAACTTTTGCTCATCATTCAAGTTAATCCCTTCATGATCTGATTCGATTGCCATAATTTAACCTCTATTATATAATTCATTTCAATTTTTCACAACAAAACATTATTATGCCTAAAATTTAATCTTTCTTTAATTA
>CAMODR010000159.1 GCA_946611495.1 uncultured Methanobrevibacter sp.
TTCTAAGAAGAATAAATCTAATAAAGATGATTCTAAGAAAAATAGTTCTAAGAAAGATAAATCTCATAAGGGTAAGTCTAATAAAGATAAGAATTCTAAGAAGAATAAGACTTCTAAAAATAAAAATAAAAATATTCAAAAGGATAATTCTAAATTGGAATCTAATAAATCAACACAGTCTAAACAGGAAAAATCTTCTAAACAATCTACTAATAATTCTCATATAAACATATCAAAGGATTATAAAAATTCTAATAAAAATAGTTCTGATGATTTTAAAGACTATTCTAAGAAGGTTATGTATAATAAAAAGATAAACATGTCTAAAAAACAACATAAAACATTAGAAGAAAAGCCTATTCTTGTAAATAAACTTAACTTTAAGGAAAATCCATTTAAGGAAATCAATCCTAGAATGACTAAAAAGGAAGTCAATTCAAACAATCTTTTAAAAGTACAATCAATTGCTCTTGATTTAGAGCTCTTTGAAAACGCTTATCTTTCTCCTGTTGTTCATAAGCAGATTGTTTCTGCATTGAAGATGAACTTTTCCACCAGATTGTTTTCAGAATCAACTTTGGATATAATCTCATCAGGTGAAGCAATAGCGAAATTAGACCAGAAGTTCCAAGACGCTTTGCTAAAGCTTCAAATTGACTTCTTAAGATGTGAGTGTAAGGATAGGCCATTTTGTGATTGCTTGCAGAGGGGAGTTTCTTATTATATTCTTAATCAAAGATTAAATAAAAAGGATCCTATTGACATCAGCAAGTCTTTGCTTAAGGATTATCAAATCCAAGCATATCCTGGAGACATATTCTCTTGGTTAGATGCTTATGTAAGGAATTTGGATGCAATTAAGCGTGTTGCTCAAGCTTATGGCAAGAAAGACATAGTTGTTGAGGCTAATAAATTGATAAAAATAATTGAAACAGGTAAATAGCCTGTTTTAATAAATTCTATTTTTTTTTTAATTGATTTACAAAAAGAGTTAAATTAAGTTTTAATAATTTAAATAGAATAAGAGTTATTAAAAATATAGTTTAAATTAATTTAAAAAGAAAAAAAGAGTTAAAAAATATAAATTTATGATTATATTTTTAATTAAACATTTCATCAAGTTTATTATTTGCTTTAGAGTAGAGTTCAGAAATGTCAAATCCACTATTTCCACTTGATGTGTCTTCATAATAATAGTTAGAATCAACAGGAGAGTCATAAGAAGCATCTGTTGTGGAAACGCCTCCAATAATGAATCTTATAATTCTAGCTAAAAAGTCTGGATTGTCATTTGATGATGAATAACTTGAGCCCGAATCAGATCTTTGGAAAATTCCATCTAAAAATCCTCCATTGCCATTAGATCCATCATTTGAAGAATAGCTGTCATCTGAGCTAGAGTAATATTGACCTTCAGAGCTATCTATATAACCATTATTATTTACATCTTCATTAGTGTTCATGCTTGATACAAGCCAATCAGAAAGGCCACCTGTCATAGAATAGACTGTACTGCTGCACATAAAAGCAATTAGACAAATTACAACATAAACGATGAATTTTGCTTTTTTATCTTCCATGATCTCACCTCTTAATGATTAATTAATATAATTTTGAATTTTATTTCATTTCTTCAATCAATTAAGATAAAATTTCAGTATCTTTATTGAATCAAAAATGATATTATATAATTTAAACATATAATTGTATATACTAATTTATATAAAATATTTTCTAATAATTAAATTTTCTTAAATAATATTTAAACTTATCTACTAAGAATTAGAATTGATACTATGAAAACAATAGCAAAAACCTTTCAAACATCTATAGATATTAAAAAATCTCAATTCATATGTAGGCTTTTCCCTGCTCAAAGCGAAAAAGAAGCTAAAGAGATTATTAAGGAAATATCTGAAAAGTATAAGGATGCTACACATAACTGCACTGCTTATATCGTTAGCGATGGGGAAGGCTATGATGATGATGGAGAGCCTGGCGGAACTGCTGGAAGGCCTATGCTCAATGTCTTAAAGAAAAATGAAATGGAAAACACTGTAGCTATTGTTACAAGGTATTTCGGCGGCATAAAGCTTGGTGCTGGAGGTCTTGTTCGAGCTTACAGCAAGTCAGTTCTTGAAGCTTTGGCAATTGCTGAGATAGTTGAAATGGAACTTTATGAGCTTTTCAGATTTACTTTTGACTATCAGCATATTAAGACAATAGATGGTGAGTTAAGGGGCAAGAATTTAGCTATTGTTGAAAAGCAATATGAATCTCAAGTAATTTACTTTGTTGCTTCTCGTAATGTTGAAATGATTAAAAATATCCAAGAAAAATTAGCAAAGGAACTTAAAATAGAACATTTAGGCAACAGATATTTAGAAAAAATAGAATGATTGCTCTTTTTTTATTTAATTTTTTACTTTTTTACTTATTTTACTTATTTTAGTTTTTTTTAGTTTTTTAATAGTTTTTTTAGTTTATTAGTTATGTTAGTTCGTTAATTTTATGATTTTTTTGATTTTTTTAAAAAAAGAATTATTAAAATGTATATTTTTTTATTAGAATGTTTGAAAAAAAAGAAAAAAATAAATTATAATTAAAAAATTATAATCTATTTTCAGTGTCATCCCAGTTTGGATTAGTTGGGGCTAATTTTGTGAATATTACAATTAAAACAGCAATTAGCAATGTAAGCAATCCAAATGTCACTGTTTGATCTAATGAACCTGTTTTAAGAGTGTCATATACTCCGCCAATCCATACGATTGTTATGAAAATAGGCAATATGTACTTGACTGTATATATCCACCATTTTCCTAATTTTAATGTTCTGCTCTTCTCATTAAGCACTGGAACAATGTCTTCGCATTTGAAAATCCATGCGAATACTATACATTCAAGTATAACTCCTAAAAGTATGGCTATTTGATTAATGTAAGCATCTACATATCCAAGAAGTGTTCCACCAAATGCAGTTGCATATACCATTGAAAGCACTGCACCGATTATGCATAATGTTGTCATTGTCTTATGACGGGACCAGGTGAACTTATTTTGAATACTGAATGCTAACGGTTCAATTGTAGATAGGATACTTGTAAGTCCTGCAAGATAAACTGTAATGAAGAATAAAGGTCCAATTATATATGCATATTGACCTAATACGTTAAGTACAGTTGGATATGCAATAAATACAAGTCCAGTTCCTTGAGTAACAAGGTCTGCAACTGCAGTTCCACTTTGCAATGACATATATCCAAGAATTGAAAATACTCCTAATGCACAGAAGTTTTCAAATGCACAGTTTGCAAATGCAATTGATAATGTATTTGTAATCAAGTCACTGCTTTGGCCAGTATAGCTTGCATATGTGAATGCAATACTCATTCCTAAACTTAATGAGAAGATGATTTGACCAAATGCAGCCATCCAAATATTAAAGTCAAGCAGTAAGCTCCAATCTGGTGAAAACAATTCATTTAAACCGATCATTGCACCAGGTAATGTTAAGGAGAATAATACTATAATAATCATTATGATGAAAAGCAAAGGTACAAGAATCTTACTCACTTTTCCAAGTCCTTTCTCTAAGTCCTTATGGGATATGTACCATATGATAACCCAACTTATAAGCATTGCAATTGCAATTATTGGTATGAAGCTTGTAATTCCGGAAACAGATTCGCTTGATTGCAATAATGTTGTTGCAAAGTAAGTGTTCGGGTCTGCTCCCCATCCCTTAAAGAAACTTAATATTATATAAATACCATCCCATCCAAGAATACAGGAATAATAAATCATAATCAGAAATACAGAAATTGGAAGTAGCCAACCTAAGTATTCAAATTTGCTGTTTATTTTACGAATAGCCTTTGGAAAGGATGATTTGAAATTGTATCCGACACCATATTCCAATATTAAAAATGGAACACCCATCAATAATATGGCAACGATATAAGGTATATAGAATGCACCACCACCGTTGCTGTATAAAACATATGGATATCTCCATATATTTCCAAGTCCTACTGCAGAACCTACCATTGCAAGAATAAATGATAGATTACTGCCCCATTCATTTTGTTCGCTCATAAATAATCACATAAAAATTTAAAAATTGATATTTAAAATTTAAAAATTATAATTAAAAATTAAATAAATATAGTTATATTCAATCTAATATATAAAAACTATACTATGTTAACATTTAATCATGTTTTTTAATCTTATGTTTAATGTTTTTCTCTTTAGGTTTTTTTCACTGTTTTTTATGTTTAGTGTTTTTTGTGTTTGGGTTTTTTTT
>CAMODR010000160.1 GCA_946611495.1 uncultured Methanobrevibacter sp.
AAAAGAACATCAAGAATAACAAAAGAACATCAAAAGAATATCAATAGTTATTTATATTTTATGGATATAATCTTTAATTATGACTTTAGAATTATTTGGATTAAAAGAAATTCCTTTAGTAAAGAAAGGAGATAACATAGCTAAAATTATTGAAGACGACTTAAACGAAGAAAACATTCAACTTGAAAATGGAGACATCATACTTATTGCTGAAACATTAATCTCCAAAGCTGAAGGCAACATTATCAAAATGGATGATATTAAGCCTAGCGAAGAAACCATAGCAATAGCTGAAAAGTGTAAAAAAGACCCTAAGCTTGTTGAAGTGATTCTTCAAGAATCTAATGAAATCGTTGAAATAGGGCCTAATTTCATTGTAACTGAAACAAAACATGGATTTGTATGTGCAAACTCTGGAATCGATGAGTCTAATGTTGAAGACGGATTGGCAACACCAATGCCTAAAGATCCAGACAAATCAGCTAAGGAAATTAGGGAATATCTTGAAGAATTATCTAAAAAAGAACTTGCAGTCATAATTACTGACACACAAGGAAGAGCTTTTAGAGTCGGTGCTATTGGAACTGCAATAGGCTGTTCTGGAATCAACCCTCTTTGGGTAAGAATAGGAGACACTGACTTATATGGTAGAGCTCTTGAAACAACTGAAGTGGCTACAGCAGATGAGCTTGCAGCAGCTGCATCATTGCTTATGGGACAGGCAAATGAAGGAATTCCTATTGTAATAATAAGAGGCTTTGAAGCATTCGACACCCTTAGAGACACAGAAACTGGAATCAAACCATTAATCAGACCTAAAGAGTTTGATGTCTTTAGAAAATAATGTCTCTTAGAGGGATAAAATGGTTGAAATTACTTACAAATGCACAGATTGTGACTTTGAATTTACAGACAAAGCTCTGATTTTCTATTTGGATACAATTGATACAAAGAATTCAAATGTCAAAACTGATGGAAACAATAGCTCTCAAACAGAACATACTAATTCTGATAGGATAGAAGACCTTGAAGATTTACTCAACGAAGACATAAACAATTTAGAACTATTTGAATCAGGATTGAATAAAGAAGTGTCTGATAAAATGACTAAATCACTAATTTCAGGATTTCTTTATGAGAATTATTGTCCTAACTGCAATGAATTAATCAGGACTTATGTCCCAGAGGACAATAAGCTCTTCACTATCGAAGAAATTGAAAGAATCATGAATAAAGTGATTTCCAAAAATCAGGACATGCCTCAAACTAATTTTAAAATACAGTTCTTTGATTTCAAAAACACATCATATAGAGATAGAAGAGATATTTTAGAAAACAATAATTGTCCAAATTGCAATAGCAAAATGTCTTTAGTAATTTCACAGAAGATTCCCTGCCCAAAATGTGGAAAAAAACTAAAAGAGGAATTTTAATAGTAGAACCAATATTTAAAAAATAACAAATAATTCTAACCCATAAATTAATTAAAAGATGATTTTATGATTACTATACTCTCTGGTGGAACCGGAACACCAAAATTAATTCAAGGAATAAAAGAAATCTATCCTGAAGAGGACATAACAGTTATTGTAAATACTGTGGAAAATGAATACTTCTCAGGAGGATATGTTGCTGCTGACTGTGATACAGTAATGTACACCTTTGCAGACATGATTGATGATGAATTTTTCTATGGAATTGTAGGAGACACATTCAAAATCCGAGAAGTCCTAATTGAAATGGGAACTACAGAGTTGCTCAAGATTGGAGATATGGATAGGGCAATAAAGATTCAAAAGACAATACTCTTAGAAGAAGGAAAGACACTAAGTGAGATTGTTGAGCATCAAAAGAATAAGTTAGGGGTTAAGGCTAAAATAATACCTATGAGTGATGAGGATTCTGAAATAAAAATAATTACAAAGGAATATGGCGAACTTAAGTTCCACGATTTCCTTATAAAACACCAATGTGAAGCAGAAGTCCTTGAAGTTAGATACAGTGATGTTAAACCTAGTCCAGGACTCATTCAAGCAATTAAAGATGCTGATAAGATAATTATTGGCCCATCAAACCCAATCACATCTATCAGACCAATAATTGCCATTGAAGGGGTAGAGGAAGCTTTAAAAGAAAAAGAAGTAATTGCAGTTTCTCCATTTTTAGGTGAAGGGGCGTTCAGCGGACCTGCAGCAAAGTTCATGAATGCATTCGGCTTTGAAGCATCATCCATAGGAGTTGCAGAATTATACAAGCCATTTTTAAAAAGGTTCATTATAGACAGCAAAGATGAAAACATGAAAGAGGAAATCGAAAAGATCATCCCAAATGTTCAAACTACAAATACATTCATGAAGACTATTGATGATAAAATAAATCTTGCAAAATTCGTTTTAAATGAACAATAATGAAAAATCAATACAAAAATAAAATCACAATAAAACGAATGAAAAAATATATAATACTCTCATAAATCTAAAAAATATTATTCAATAAAATAGAATCCTAATTAAAGGAATAAAAAATATATAATAATCATATAATTTTAAAAAATATTATTACAAAAATCAAAAATTTTTAAAAAAATCCCTAAAAATTATTAAAGTTTAAATATGATTTTAGTTATAACTAAATATATTACTATTAGGTGAAAATATATGATACAAATGACTTTGATACAAATTGATAATTATGGTCCTTGGACAGTAACTCCAAAACCACGTACTGAATCTGACCTTCAAATTTTACAAGCTGAACTTTTTGCAGATGTGCAAAGACAAATAGCTGCTAAAAAAGGTTTAGTGTTCTTTACAAGATTTGACAACTTACTTGCAGTTACAAATGGCTTAAACGAAGAAGACCATATGAGAATTCAAAGATCTATTAGAAACAGATACCCTATTACAATCAGTATGGGTGTAGGAGCAGCTGAAACAGCTCACGAAGCACAAAGATTAGCAACCATTGCACTCCAAAAGGAAGGAGGAGCACAACAATCTGGAAGAAAAGAGATATTAGCAATCAACAATTTAATTGAAGACCCAGAAGATAGCTTTGTTCAAGCTGCACATATTGATATTAATAGTGTTACTGAAACTTTAACTGACATTGAATCTGCTTTTGATACAAGTTTTATGGTAAATAAGGCACAACATTACTTAATGACTAAATTAAGAGAAAAAGGAGCTTTATTATTCTTTATTGGTGGAGACAACTTCATGTCACCATGTAATGGATTAAGCGAAGAAGACTTAACCCAAATACTTAAGGAAATTGATGAAGAAATAGGCATTGGATTAAAAGCAGGTATTGGAAGAGCAGACAATATGGAAGATGCTGCATATATGGCAGACATCGGACTTGAAATTATCCGTGCTGGAAATAATAAAGAATGGATTCACGTAATTGAAGAACTTTAATATTGAACTAAGACTACTTATTTTCACTTAATTCCATCTTTTTATTTCTTTATTCTTTATTTTTTATTTTTAATATTTAATTTTACAAAATTTCATTAAAAGACAACTTAAGAACTATTTTTACTAAGGATTTACTAAGGATGTGTTATTATTAAGGTACTTGCACCAATGGCAGGAATAACAAATGCAGAATTTGCAATGAAACTGATTCCATATGGATTTGATACTGTAACTATTGGAGGATATAATACAGATCAAGAATCAATAGATGCATGTGAAAAGATCATAGCAAGAGGAAGAAAAGAATTTAACTATCCTTTAGAAGATGTTTACAAAGTAATAGAAAAGGAAGTAGACACCATAAAAGAAAACTTCAACATTACTGTATCTGCAAATTTAAGAGCAAGAAGTCCAGAACCTATAGTAAAAATTAGTAAAATTCCTAATTTGGACATTGTAGAAATCAACTGTCACTGCAGACAAGAGGAACTTGTCAATGCAGGTTGCGGACAAAGCATGCTCCTTAGAGAAGATTTAGAAGATTATATAAAAGAAGTAGTTAAAAATGCAGATGCCAAGGTCTCTATGAAAATAAGAGCAAATGTTGAAGGAGTAAACAATTTAGAAATAGCTAAAATGGCTGACGACTGTGGAGTAGACTTCTTGCATATAGACGCCATGAAAAAAGGAGTTATGGATGCTGATTTCGATTTGATAAGAGAAATTGCAAATGAAACCGATATTTTTATTATTGGAAACAACTCAATCAATTCAATCCAACAAGCTGAAAAAATGCTAAATGCAGGAGCTTCAGGAATTTCCATAGCTAGAGCTGCCATAAAAGGCCGATTAGATTTTGATTTAAATCAACTTAAACTATAAAAATA
>CAMODR010000161.1 GCA_946611495.1 uncultured Methanobrevibacter sp.
TATTAAAATTCAATTTTTATATTTTTTTAGATATTAAAATTCCAGTTTTCTATTTTTTTTAAACTAACTATTAAATAGTTTAAATAATATAATTAAATATAATATAGATTTTTAACTGATAATCCATTTAGATTATACCAAATAATAATTTTATATTTTTATGTTTTGAATCTATTTATAATTATATTTGCAATTATATTTTTTAAAAAAATTTAGAGGAATTAAATGACTTATAAAGAAATTTCTAAAGGGTTTTTAGATAATGCTAATGTTACCATTGGTGATACCATCAAGGTAACAAAGGAAGATATTTCCTATGAAGGAATATTATTAGATAGATCTGAAGACGCAAAAGATGCTTATATTGTAATAAAACTTGACAGTGGTTATAATGTTGGAGTAAACATTGAATCTGCAAGTATTGAACTATTGGAAAAAGGTGATAAGCCAAAAATAGGCTTTGAAGGAGAAGCTATTGAAAAGGATCCAAGCAAAAGGGACATTTCAATTATCTCAACTGGAGGTACCGTATCTTCAATCATCGATTACAAGACTGGAGCGGTCCATCCTAAATTCACTGCTGAGGATCTCTTGAGAGCAAATCCTGAATTGTTAGACCTTGCAAACTATGATGTAAAGGCTTTATATAATATCTTGTCTGAAAACATGAAGCCTGAATATTGGGTTAAGGCAGCAGAATCCATTGCAGATGACATTAATGCTGGAGCAGATGGAATAGTCATTGCTCACGGTACTGATACAATGCATTACACTTCAGCTGCATTAAGCTTTATGCTTAAGACTCCAGTGCCTATTGTTGTTACAGGTGCTCAAAGAAGTTCGGATAGGCCTTCAACCGATGCATTCTTAAATATTTATAATTCTGTTGGTGCTGCATTATCCGACATTGCTGAGGTCACTGTTTGTATGCATGATTCATTAAATGATGGAATTTGTGCACTTCATAAGGGTACTAAAGTACGTAAAATGCATACAAGTAGAAGAGACACTTTCAGAAGCATTGACAGTGAACCAATAGCTCTTTTAAGAGATGGAAAAGTCCAATCCACTAATTTGCCTTACATTAAGCGTGGGGAAAATGAATTGGAATTGAACACTGACATAGAGTCTAAAGTTGCTTTAATCAAGTCCTTCCCAGGAATCTCAAATGAGATTATAGACTATCATATTGATAAGGGATATAAGGGATTGCTGATTGAAGGAACCGGTCTTGGACATGTTCCTGATTATATGGTGAAATCATTTGAAAGGGCACATGATGAGAATATTCCTGTAGTTATGACTTCCCAATGTTTATATGGAACAGTTAACATGAATGTTTACAGTACTGGAAGGCTATTGCAGGATGCTGGAGTAATTTCTGGTATGGATATGACTCCTGAAACTGCATATGTCAAATTGGCTTGGGCATTAGGTCAAAGCGATGATTTAGAGAAAGTTAAAGAAATTATTCAAACTAATATTGCTGGAGAATTGAATGAAAGTTCTTCACTTAAATATTTCTTAAATTAGGAGTTGTTATGAATGGCTAAAAACAAATCTAAAAAAGCAAATAAAGGGGATAAGAACTCTAAGTCTAAAGCTCCTAAGATTGAAAGAAATTGGGAAGAGCTTGGACTTATGATGGGTCTTGAGATTCACCAACAGCTAAACACTAAGCATAAGCTTTTCTGTCCTTGCTCAACTGAATTGACTGATGATGAGTTTGATGATGGAATAATAAGGAATTTAAGACCTACTCAAAGTGAATTGGGTCAAATCGATAGGGCTGCTCTTCAAGAATCCTTAAGGGACATGACCTTCAAGTATGAATCCTTCAATAATCACACTTGCCTTGTTGAAACCGATGATGAGCCACCTCATGCATTAAACAGGGAAGCTCTTGATATCTGTATCACTATCGCTTCACTTTTAAACATGAGAATGGTTGATGAGTTCCATACAATGAGAAAACAGGTTATTGACGGAAGTAACACTGGTGGTTTCCAAAGAACAGGTCTTGCAGCAACTGACGGTTATCTTGACACTCCATACGGAAGAGTGGCTATTGAGTCATTAGGACTTGAAGAGGACGCTGCAAGAAGAGTTGATAGTGATGATGAGTTTACTGAATTTAGGCTTGACAGGTTAGGAATTCCTCTTGCTGAGATTACAACAGACCCTTCAATGCACCATCCAGAACAGATTAAAGAAGTTGCATATATGATCGGACAAGTCTTAAGAAGCACAAATGTGAAAAGAGGATTAGGAACTATCCGTCAGGATGTAAACATCAGTATCACAAGAGGCGCAAGGGTAGAAATCAAGGGTGTACAGGACCTTGACCTTATGCCTGAGATTGTTGAGCGTGAAGTGCAAAGGCAATTGGCATTGGCAGACATTAAGGATGAGCTAATCAAGAGGAATGCAAGTGTTGACGATACCATCTATGACCTTGATGAGGTATTTAAAGACACATCATCAAAGATATTGTCTTCAGCAGCATGCATTAAGGGTATCATATTAAGAGGCTTTGACGGCTTGATTGGAAAAGAGGTTCAGCCAGGAAGAAGATTTGGTACTGAACTATCCAGTTACGCTAAGAAAATGGGTGTTTCAGGTCTTTTCCACACCGATGAATTGCCTGCTTATGGAATTGGAGCTGAAGAAGTAGATGCCATGAAGGAATTCCTTAAAATAAACCCAGAAGATGCAATCATTATTGTGGCTCACGATGAGGATGTTGCTGTAAACGCACTTAATGAAGTGATTAGAAGGGCTAATATGGCATTTGATGGAGTTGTTGAAGAGACAAGAAAAGCATTGGATGATGGAAATACTGAATATATGAGACCTCTTCCTACTGCAAACAGAATGTATCTTGAAACTGACATTCCATTGTTCCAAATCACTGATGATATGGTTGAGCCAATTAAGAATAATCTTCCAGAACTTCCTGATGAGAAAAAGGAAAGAATAAAAGCAGAATACAAACTCAGTGAAGACCTTGCAAGCCAATTGGTTAGAAGATTGCTTGGAGATAGGTTTGAGGATATTCTATCAAAGGTTAAAGTTGATCCAACCACCGTGGCAAGCGTTCTTGTATCTGACTTAAGAGACCTTAGAAGGGAAGGTGTAGATGTTTCCATATTTGATAATGATAAGTTAGTGGAAGTATTCTCACTTCTTGAAGAAGGCAAAATCTCTAAAGATGCAATTAAGGATTTAATGCTTGAAGTTTCTAAAAAACCAGATGAAGATGTTGCACAAATTGCTGAAGATGCTAATTTAACTCTTTTAAGTGAAGATGCCGTTAAGGATATAATTCATGAGATAGCAGTTCAAAATGAGTCTATGATTAAGGAACGTCAAATGGGTGCTATGGGTCCTTTAATGGGAATGAGTATGAAAAAGCTTAAAGGAAAAGCAGATGGTAGTTTGGTTAATAAAATAGTGAGAGAAGAGATTCAAAATTTGATTAATTAATTATTCTTCTTTTCTTTCTACTTTTTTTATTTTTATTCTTTTTTTATTATTTTTTATCTTTTAATTGTTTTTTTTCTTTTTTTTAGTTTTTTGAGAACTGTCTTTTTTATTATTTTTTTTATTATTTTGTTTGGATTTATTATTTTGTTTTGATTAATTGTTTTTTTTTAATTTTAAGAATTTTTATTCAATATTATAATTTTTAAATATTTTTTCTAACTTATTTATGTCTATTTTATCGTTTTCTTTTTGTTTTAATTCTAATGTTAAATTATCTTCATTAAATAATATCTTTTTGTTTTTGTATTTTTCTAAGTTTTTTAAAAAAGTATTAGTTCTGTCAATAAGGTTAATTAAATCTTTTTGGTTATTTGGATGGGCTATTTCTAAAATTGGTATCTTACGTGACTTCATTATATTAATGACTAATCTATGTTCATTTATGCATCCAGTTCCTCCAAATAGAATAAGTTCATTTAAAGTGTCATACATTGGTTTATAGTCTTTTGGCCTTTGTCCAAGAATAATTGCAGCTTCTGCATTCTGTATTATATTATCCATTAATGATAGTCTGCCTCTAACTCCTGAAGGAACTTCGTTAGTGGTGTATTTGTTTCCAATGAGTATTCTATCTCCATATAATGTAAATGGGGCTTTGCTCCTATCAATTTTATCATCATGATCTGCATTATTGTTATTATTGTATTTTGAAAAGTTTGTTGGAGAAATGTATTCATGTCCATTTTTTTCAATTAATGGAATAACAATCATTGCAGCATCAGGTATAAC